>JBGMRO010000036.1:0-13941 GCA_048061555.1 Thiohalomonadales bacterium
GGGAAAACATAGTTCTCATAGAAATTGCAGGATATGAGTCCCTTTCGAAGCGGCCTCCACACGATTTGTAACATCGAGTTTTCTATAAATATTTTTTAGGTGTGACTTGACCGTATTGATTGATACATAGACGTGGTCGGCAATCTCCCGGTTACTTAGACCCGTGATGAGCAATTCCAGCACCTTCAGTTCCTTGGCGCTCATTGGTTCAATCAGCCTATTTGAGTTTTTAGCATTGCTGTTATCAGAGTCTATCAATGTCAATAAATAATTGGCATATTCGCCCTCAGATCCTTGTCCAGCTTGTTTAAGAAGAGGAATCATGGCTAAACCCTCATCCAGAAATATGCGCACGTAACGCTCAGGTTTTGCCAGTCTCAATGCGCGTTCAATCGCAACAATAGCCTGGCGGATTTGATTCTGCGCTTGGCGGGTCAAGGCTTGCAATATTAACAATTCGATAGTGATCGATTGGCGTAGCCCCTGTTCAGCGGCAACTAACAATGCCGTGATCGAGTGTAACGCGTCTTCATAACGGAGCTCGGCAATTAACACACGGATAAATAGAATGCCATCGGATTCTCGCTCCGGCGCGAGGTCATCCCACCCATTATTAACGATTCGATGTCATTCACAAGTTCGCTCGGTTAGAACTGCACATATTTTCGATGTTGTCTATGCAGTAATCTTTGAATAATCTAGCCGCACGGGGAAAATTTTGTTGCCCGGAATACACTAATGAGATTGTCACTGGCTCAAATCGCCACGCGGGCATAATCTCTACCAAGGCCCCCGTTTGAAGCAGTGTGCCACAAATTATTGATGGAATCTCCCCTATGCCTGCACCATCGAGTATCGCCTTTTGTATGCCACTAAAATCATTAATCGAAAATTTGGGCTTTACCAAAATTTTTTCTCTGTGTCGGCCATCGGTGAGGTGCCACAATCGATCCTCATACCAGGGACCGAATACAATTAAGGGGTGCTCATTGAGCTCCCGAGGGTGTTTGGGTGGCGCGACACTATTTAAGTAGCCGGGTGAGGCCACGATTAAATGTCGATAGCGTAATAAGCGACGTGCAATGAGTGTACTATCTTCCAACTCGCCTATGCGTAGTGCCAGATCGACATTGTCTTCGATGAGATGCACGTGTCTATCCGTCACTAATACACGAAACACAACGTCAGGATACAAAGCCTGAAAACCCGATACTAACGGTGCCACGATGACATCCGAAAGATTGGGTGGAACGGACAGACGTAAGACACCAGAAACTTCACTATGACGATCATTGATGAGCAGATTTGCCTCGTCAAATGCCTCCAGACCACGTCTGCAGTGTTCGTAGTATTCTTGGCCAATATCCGTGATACGCAGTTGCCGGGTCGAGCGCTCCATTAGGCGCACACCGAGACTTTTTTCAAGTTCGCTAATCTTTCGACTGATCGTGGATACTGGCACTTTCTCTCGTCGCGCTGTCTTTGAAAAGCTATGGTTTTCCACCACTTTCACGTACAGCGCCATGGCATTGCGATCAATCATCTTGGCTTTCGATCATAAGGGAGAACTCATATAGGTCATCACTCGATACACATTTTTTCCATTTTTGGAATATTTATTTGTAAATACTACACCTATTCCCGCTTATGGAAAAGTATTATTATTTTTGGAACTTAGAGGCATCACTATGAGGAAAAACAAATGAAAAATCGTTTTAAGTCACTAATAGTTAACACTATTTTGTTATTTTCAATGCTACCGTTGGCACACGCCGACAATAGTAATACTAAAAAAATTCAGGTCGTGCTCAAGTCGTATGAACAGGTACTCAACAACAGCGATGTCGCCGGTGTGGTGAAGCTCTATACCACAGACGGTGTATTTATGGCCCCACATCACCCTTCCGCCGTGGGAATTCGCGCCATCGAAGGTGCCTATAAATCCGTATTTAAGGCGATTGATCTAGACGTTCGTTTTGATATCGTGGAAGTCGAGACACTGGGTGACGATTGGGCCTTTGTACGTACTAACTCTGCAGGCAGTATTAAATTTAATGCCAGCGGTAAGAAAAATGATAAAAGTTATCATCAGGAATTATTTCTAATGAAAAAGACCGCCAATGGTGATTGGAAGATTGCGCGATACGCATTTTCTAGTACGAATCCTCGTTAATACTGGGTAAATAAATTATATCTATGCCAGCATGAACAAGCACACCATGAAAGCCGTCGTATTGCACGCCCCCGGCAAGGCCGATGCCCTCGTGATCGAACAACGCCCCATACCGCAACCCGCACGTGGCTGGGTACTTATTCGAGTCAAGGCCTTCGGATTAAATCGAAGCGAACTCTTTACACGACAGGGTCACTCGTCTGCAATTAAATTCCCACGTATCCTCGGTATAGAAGCCGTCGGTATTGTTGAAATTGCGCCCGGTGGTGAATTCGAACCGGGACAAACAGTGGCCACCGCCATGGGTGGCATGGGTCGACAATTTGACGGAGGTTACGCCGAGTTTACTTGTGTACCGGCCAGTCAAGTACAAGCAATCGATACTAAATTGGATTGGCATACTCTTGGCAGTTTGCCGGAGATGATGCAAACGGCATGGGGTTCTCTTAACTGTGCCTTGCAGCTACAGCCCGGCCAACGTTTATTGATTCGCGGCGGCACCACCTCGGTCGGGCTCGCCGCGGCGCGACTAGCAAAACAACGCGGTGCGATTGTCGCGGCAACTAGCAGGGATAGTCAACGTAAAAAACTATTGCAAGACAATGGCGCAGATCACGTATTTATTGATCCCGGCAATATCGTCGAAACGTTGCGTCAGGAATTTCCGCAGGGCGTGGACAAGGTGCTGGAACTCATCGGTACAACGACCTTAGTCGACTCATTACAGTGTTGCGCAACTTTTGGCACGGTATGCATGACCGGCGTCGTCGGCAATGCCTGGCAACTGGACAAATTCAGCCCCATGGATGCAATACCACACGCGGTATCACTCACTATTTATTCTGGCGGCTCGGAAGAGTTTATACAAACCCCGTTGCAAACCCTAGTGAGAGATATCGAAGCCGGTCGTATGTCTGCCGGCATCGGCTGTGTATTTCAACTAGACGACATCGTGGAGGCCCATCGTTGTATGGAAAATAATGTTGCAGGGGGAAAAATAGTGGTTGTAACTTGAGCCGACAATAATTCCAATTTTCTCAGCCATCCCCAAAAGAGAGTTCGGTGGGAAAATAAGGATTTTTTAGGAGGTGTTAATACTATCGTATAACTTTCGCAGTTTGTCCTCGGGCATATCATACACCTCAAGTGCAGTACGACCACCAACAGAGACCGGAAATTCAAGCAGGGTTTGTAGTGATATAACAACCTGCTCCCAGCTCACCATGCCACGTGGACGACGAAATACACTCCGTGCTGGTTGCTCCAACCATCCGGCAGAAACATATTGGCTACGTTGAGAACGATAATAGCCGCGCCGCTCTAACCATGATGCATCAACGAGCAATCCTTCCGGTAAAGCTCGTTCCAGTCGGTTTAATTTACTTCTTTTTTGCACACTCATAATGAACAAAATAGCGTATTTTCAAACCATTGACAAGTTTAATAAATGCCCTGTATGCACAATACTACTGTGCAAATAGATGGAAAGTTAAACCATAAATATAGAGGGTTTTAACCTAACACATCAGTTGGATCGTACCCATAAAGAGGGGCATGCCATAGCGAGGGCGACTAAGGTGCTGAAGATAAACTATTTTTTTCTGATTTTAGGCGATCGCGTAGTCCCCCTACGGGTAACGGTGTCCGGTAGATAATTTCTACCAGAGAAACTTGAGTCTATCGAGACCCAATAAGAACGACGAAGTACAACGTACGCACTAAAATAGCGTTTTAGAATGAACCGTAAATACCCCATGCCATGGGTTGTGGTGTAGGTAAAGGGTAGATGATATTACCACTGTTCAGTTAAGTCTTTTGTGGAAAACCAGAAACCTATGCGGAGCATACGGTTCGAGAGTATAGGGAAGCCGCCAGACATGGGGTCGGTGTATTCCCAATAATGACGCGCGTAAATACATCCATGTATGCTCGACTGCCGCATCCCTGCGGCAGACGGTCATTATTGGGAATACACCGACCCCATATCCTCCCTGAGTGACTCGTATCTAGGAGTAAACGGGACCGCAATATTAATGATACGGTATATCAAAAATAGTTTGGATGACATTGGCATGACATTGGGACATTGGGGTCGGACCGAGCCAACCAATTGATCGAATACTAGTTTAGCAGTAAATTCCGAGCAAATTATGGCTTAGAAGGTCCATTTCTATGCACAAAATCACTGTTTAAGAAACTGTATCCATACCCAGAGAAAATCGTGACCTCCTTCCCGGTCACGCTTGGCATATCACTCACCGTTGTCATCAACAAGAATTTTTATTAAAATTCAGGCGTGACAGAAGGCGTTGGCGTTGGCGACAGAGCCAGTTACCGCAGCACAAAACAAAGCGATGAATACCTATCTCATTAAAGAAACCGAACTGGCTTATAGCGACGATTCTAGCACCAAAAGTTGCTCTCTAAGGCAGTATACTGGCTATATTCTGAATGAATAAATTTATATTACAACAACTTAGGTAGGTCCGACCCGAATGCCCCCTCTGATTTTAGGCAATCGCGTATCCCCCTACGGGTGAGTCTACAATCAGAAAAAAATAGTTTAGGTTCAATGCATTAGGCGTCCGCACGACTGCATGGATGCAGGAGCAGTTGCCGAGTAGATTCAACTGATGTGTTAGTATATAAAGGATCGACGCCAGCAATTAGCTCAGGACAAGGCTATCCTGGCTACCCTGCTTTACCACGGACTACGCCGAGAAGAATTGTGCCGACTCCGGGTCGGAGATATGGAAATGGATGAGGGTGTGCTATTTTTTATAGTGCAAAGTAAAGGTGATGCCATTCGGAAGATACCAATCAACCCAAAAACCTTACGGTTAATTGATGCCTACTTGAAAAAGGCAGGCCATGGGCGACGAGCTCGTTAGACCGCTGTTTCGCCCTATGGACAAGAATCGTAAAAGGCCAGCATCAATAAACACATTAATACCAATTCTAGCTATACCCACAGTGTTTGAGATTTAGGTGTTTAGGGTGAGTTATATTCATTTCCTGACAAGGCGAAATGACCAGTAATAATCGAACTATTGCGAGGAATTTCAACATAGTCAGGGAATGAATAGGACTTGCCATAAACCCGAAATTTCAATCGTCTTGGGTATAAATGCTTAGACGTTGTGCGAAAGTACGATTCTTAAACCGGAATTAATGCCGATATAAACAGGTTTTGTGTACAGTCATTACGAGCGACATTGGCAACTAATGCCCTTTCGCATGATGCTGATATAACGAAGGTGCAGGAAGCGTGGTTTTTTTCTAAGGGGCTGGCGTGTCTTTGGCGCATGCAAAACTTGCTAATTTCGCTAAGCATGTCATAAATTCCCTCGGGACGACAACATTGGCAGTCAGGTATTGAATTATCTGTTGCTAGCCATTAAATGCGAAACTAGCAATTGTATTGCTGCATTAATGACGCATAGGATGAGCATCCGCCCATGGACGAAGACAGCAATAATAGTAGATTGGAATAAATATGATGAATGCTAATTTAAGGGGCGAGTATTGCAAACTGTAGTCAAAAAATGGTTCCGTGATAAGGACTCTGGGTTTCTCGACAACGGAGGCGGCCCAGACATTATGGTACGCAAGGCCGACCTTGTTAACTGTAAATTTTTGAAAGTTGGCGTAACCGTTGAATTTGAATGTCACCCAGATAAACGGGGATTAATTGCTAAAAAGGTCAAGATTACGCATCAGGACAAATCAAACGGGCAACGTAGTGCCAAACGAAACATAAACCCGTTTCGACCTGGAGTTATGACATAATTTAAAATGAAGTTCGGCACTCGACTCAAAATAGACTTTAGTTTTGCATGGATTTAACAAATGCTTAACTTGCTGGTTTTTACTGATGGTAGTGTCGATACTAAGTTAAAGGTGGGATATGGCGCTTACCTTCTGGTATCTGACCTGAGCGCGTCTATAAACTCGCTTAAAGACACGGTGAAAGTGCAGCGTTTTGAACAAACCAGTTCGACTACATTGGAATTACAAACTCTGTTGTCGCAGAAGACACAGTCTATTAGAGACCCAACTTTGAGTGAAGGTCTTGCAGTCAGAAGTGAGTACTTTGTGGAACAGGTAAAAGGCCACCTTGGTAACAGAGCCAATTACCGCAGCATAAAACAAAGCGATGAACCCTATTTCATTAATGAAACCGAGCTGGCTTATAGCGACGATTCTAGTACCGAAAGTAGCTCTCTAAGGTAGTATACCGGCTATATTCTGAATGAATAAATACCTATTACAACAACTTAGGTAGGTCCGACCCGAATGCCCTCTGAATGCCCTGAATGCCCCCCATTCTGTAGCGCCAATGTAGATGCAGCCGCTAACTGCAACGGCTCTAAAAAATCAATATGATGCAATTGGCTTGAAGCAGGTAATGAACTAGGTCTGCTGGTTCCCAGCTCTGCCGTCCCGGAAGGATTAGAGCTAATTGCAGTTATAAATCCACAGCACCCTGCGTGCTCCAATATCCAACTGGTAAAATCGACCGCCGACTTGTTTAACAAACGGACATTTACGGGTATATAAAAACGTTATTACCCATTGCGTACAGGTTTCGGTAGTAAGCTGCACTTCGTAGAACCTGCTTTTGGTAAGAAAGATCTCGCCTAATCGAACCTACTTTCGGTACTTGGACGTTTGTAATACCTATAAAACAGGAGCAGACCCTCCAAGTAATGTGCTAGATACAACTGAAGTGTTAGCTTAAAACGGGTATAGCCGAGAAAAATATAACCCCTGCCTTACGCCCTACTCGACTACACCCGAAACTTTTACCTCCACATCAAGCGATCAGTTATAAGCGACCTTTTTCATACCATTAAGCGTTTGTTGTACATAGTCGTCCGCATAGCACTTGTCGAGATATGAGAATTTTTTCTGGCCTTGTTCCAAAGGTAAATTTTCCCACGACTCGGTCGTTTCAAATAACTTTTGCAATAACTGTTGATTCAAGGCATGTCCTGATTTGTAACCATAATAATATCCCATGATAGGTGCACCAGATAAAGACAAATCACCAATCGCGTCCAGGACTTTATGTCTTACAAATTCGTTGTAGACACGTAGGCCTTCAGGGTTTACCACCTTTTCACCATCAACCAAGACGGCATTTATCAACGAGCCACCCTGTATCATACCGCGTTTTTTTAGTGCCTCCACCTGATCTGAAAAACCAAAAGTACGCGCAAAAGCGACACCATCAAAATAATTGTCACCCTCCATTGAAACAGAGTAGCACTGTGACCCGATAGCCGTATTCGGATAATCAATGCACATGGTTACACGTTGTACCGGGTGCGGTAACAACATGGCATATTTATCACCAGAAGTCACCGATATAGGTTGTGTTATCCACGTCGCCCGTTTAACCGTATTCAGATAACACGTACCTGCGTTGCGTATCGTCTGCGCGTAGGCACCGGCACTGCCATCCATAATAGGTAATTCAGGCCCATCAATTTCTATGCGTACATTGTCAATACCACAGGCGCTCAAGGCCGACATCAAATGTTCCACAGTTTTAACCGTGATACCGTGCGCATTGCTTAAGTCTGTAGATAAATCGGTGTTTATCACGTTATACCAAGTTGCATCAATGATATTGGTATCCGCGGCGACATCGGTGCGTACGAAAAAGATGCCGCGACTATCTACACTGGGTTTTATAGTCACCCGAGCAACTTTACCTGTATGTAAACCGACTCCAACAAAAGAGATAGACTCTCGTATCGTTGTTTTCTTATACTCGTGTATTTTATCCATGTCGTCCTCCATATCTATCGTATGGATAAATATTATGTGAAGGACTCGATTCGTGCGGGTCTGGTGACGCCAGTTGTAATTCTATCCCCGCCAGATAAACAACGAATGGTAGAAAAACACTCAGGTAGAAGCTTATTTATTCAAGATAGGGGCGACATACATGTACGACTAATCATATAACGCCAACGACTAATCTTTTCATGCCTGCTCATGGGCGAGCACTAGGTTGTGATGAACTACGGAGTCTGTCTATATTCTAGTGGGGAAACGCCCGACCAACGTCGAAATGCCCGGGCAAAATTACTCGGTTCAGAAAAACCCAGTAAAAAACCGACCTCGATAATAGGTCTATCACTGCCACGTAGATATTGCTTAGACAATTCACTGCGTGTTTCATCGAGTATCGACTTATAGTTGGTTCCTTCCGACTTTAGCTTGCGCTGTAGATTGCGTAAACTCATATTCAACTGGGATGCGATTTTTTCTTGCTGCGGCATTCCATTACCTAGTACTTCTATAATCTGCGCTCTAACCTGCAGACTAATATTTTTTTTATCAAATTGTTTTAGATATTTAATGACGACATCGTCGTTCATTCTTGCCAACTCAGGGTTTGACGAGTACAGTTCTTTTTCAAAAACTTTCTTTGAAAATACAATTTGCGTTTCGCTTGAATTGAATTCCACCTGCACGCCAAAAAAATCATCAAACGGTTCAGTACGACTAGGTCTCTGGTGGGAAAAACAAACTTTTGCTGGCCTCAATTCTGGACCATACGTAATCTTGCACATCTGAAATATGGTCGCCACACTAGCATCCACTGACACGTCCATAGGGGCTCTTACACTAGTTCGCATTATGATTTTATAGTAATCACCCTCTTCAACCAATAAGAAGTCTAGCGCCGTCGAGATAGAATGTTGAAATCGAATCAAGCGTTTTATCGAATCGGCCAGGGTTTCACTGGCAATCCACGCCAGGCCCAAACCATTCAAACAAGCGGGCTGCATTAACGTCGCATAGGTCAAACCAATGCTGTCATCACCGGTTTCTTCTAGCGCTATATTCCAGACCTTCTGTATCTTTGCGACACTAATCCTGTCGCTCGGTTTATAAGCAATAGATGTGTCTATACCGACTTGTTCTGCGATTTTTTCTACGTCGAGACCGTAGTACTCAAGTAATTTACCCAACACGGCAGTAACGCTCACTACGGTCGTATTTTGATCTGTAGTCAAATCTTTTGGCATTGACTCACCCTCCATTTACTTTAGGACGGATATAACTTAATAAATCTCACTTAACGGGCGATATTTTATGTTGTAGAGCAAGCAATAAACAAGCGGAACCACGACAAGCGTCAGCACAGTGGCAAAACCTAAACCAAACATAATCGCCGCCGCCATAGATTCAAAAAACACATCAGATAATAATGGAATCATACCTAATATGGTGGTAATCGCCGCCATCGAAACGGGCCTAACACGTGATACTGCCGAATCAAACACAGCTTGATAGGCTTCCTTACCGTCTTTTAATTCACTATTGATTTGATCGACGAGTACGATACCATTTTTGATCAACATTCCCGATAAACTAATCAAGCCCAGTAGAGCGGTAAATGTAAAAGGTTTATCTAAGATCAGCAGACCCACGGTCACGCCTACGATGGCTAGTGGTACCGTAGACCAAATCGCCAACGGCTGTTTCAAGGTATTAAAAAGTAATACGGTAATCATAAACATTACCAAGATACCTAGCGGTAATGAGCCCATTAGGGCGCCACGTGCAATATTTTGCGATTCGTACTCCCCACCCCACTCCAATGCATAACCGGAGGGTATCGGGATCGCCTCTATTTTTGGTCTAACGCGCGCGAATATCTCGGCTACTGTATCGTCCATTAGTAAATTAGCATCGGCCATAGCGGTGATCGTTCGTTTTCGATCGCGTCTAGCGATAAGGGCGTCCTCCCATTCGACCCTAAATTCCGACACCACCTGTTCCACCGGGACATAGGCCTTGTTCACAGGGCTCCACACTTGTAGATTGCGCATACTGTCTATAGCCAGTCGTTCGCTCGCCGGCGCCCGGGCAATAATCGGCATTAAGGTGGTACCGTCTCTGTATAGACCGGCTTGAATACCAGAATAACTGTACAAGAGCAATGAATCCAGATCTTGCTTGCTCACCCCGACTAATCGCGCCCGCTGCTCTGAAAATTGCGGTCGCACCAACTTGCTGCGATCTCGCCAATCATCACGTACCGCTACCGTTGCTACATCTGCGGCCAATATTCCTTTGGCCTGCACGGATAGCTTTCGCAACACGTCTGGATCCGCCCCCATAAACCGGGCTTCGATTTTAGCGGTCACTTGCCCACCCAGCGCTAGTTTTTTGAAATTCACCTTTGCTTGCGGATAGTATTGTGACGTGTATTCACTAATTAATTCTATTACTGTATCTATGTCTTCACTGCTTGTGGTTTCAACGATTAATTGACCATAACTTGGATAGATTTTTTCGGGTGCATACGTCAACATGAAACGTATACCGCCCTTCCCAATCGTGGAACTAACTGTTTTTACTTTATCGTTCTTCGACAACCATAGCTCCAGCTCGTGGATATCCTTGTAGGTCTCGCGTATATCGGTACCTTGCGTGCGCCAATAATCGACATAGAACATGGGCGTTGTCATATAGGGAAAAAATACTTGCTTGACCTCTTTAAAACCAAATAAAGAAGCGACTAATACAGCGATCAATACGACAACCGTAGCAAATCGATACTTCATACAAAAATTAAGCAGGCTACGATAAACGGTAAAAAAGGCGCCTTGATAGGGATCTTTCGCTGTGTGATCCACAGAACTCCCGTTGGTCTTGCCATCTTTAATTTTTTCCTTAAAGAGCAAGTCAGCAAAAAACGGTGTCAAAGATATCGCGGTAAACCAACTTAACATTAACGAAATTAGTAATACATAAAATAAAGAACCGAGAAACTCTCCCGAGGAATCGTCAGATAAACCTATGGGTGCAAAAGCGGTCACCGCGATTACCGTTGCCCCTAGTAGAGGCCAGATTGTTTGCCGCACAATGGCAACGGAGGCTTGAACCTTGCTCAAGCCTCGCTGCATACCAATTAGAATGCCTTCGACCACCACTATCGCGTTATCGACTAACATCCCCAATGCGATAATCAATGCGCCCAGCGATATACGCTGTAAATTGATCGCGTATATGTTCATAACCAACAGCGTACCTAGTACGGTAAGTAACAGTATGAGCCCGATGAGAATACCGCTCCTGACACCCATGAAGATCAACAACACCACAATAACTATCGCGATAGCTTCCGCCAGATTGATAATAAAATCCTGTACTGATTCTTCTACAACACCCGGCTGATCATATATCAGCTCCATTTCGATACCCACGGGTCGTAGATACTCCAATTCATCCAGTCGCGCACGAACTAATCGACCGACATCAACCACGTTGTATCCTGACGCAAAGGAGACACCGAGTGTCAACGCACGATGACCATTTACCGAATTGATGTGGTTAGGGACTTCCTGAAAACCTCTATAGACCTCTGCGACGTCCCCCAAAAAGATTAACTCTTTGGCCCCATAGTCGCTAATAATGAGTCCTTCCAGCTCTTTAACATCCTGAAACTCACCCGTTGGGTGAAAACGAATATACTCCGAGCCAGCCTTGACTGCACCGGCTTCTGATACGACGTTTTGCGTGGCTAGCAATTCAAAGATGCGCTTCGAAGAGATACCTAAATTTGTCAATTTAGCCCGAGAAATCTCCACAAAGACTTGTTCCTGCTGGGTACCCGCGATGGCGATTTTTGCTACACCGTCTATCAGTACTAACTCTCGTTTTAGATAATCGACATAATCAGACATCTCCTTGTAACTGTAACCGTCTGCAATTACCGCGTACATTAAACCGTAGACATCACCAAAGTCGTCATTGACGATAGGCGACGATACGCCCGGGGGTAGACGCGGCGTTAAATCATTGATTTTGCGGCGAAGTTCGTCCCAAATTTGTGGTAACTGGTCTGGACCATAGACTCTTTTCATGGTTACCGTAATTTGTGACAAACCTTGTGACGATATCGATCGGATATAATCGACGTAAGGTAATTCTTGAATGGAATTTTCTAGCAGATAGGTCAGCTCTTCCTCAACTTGTTGAGCAGAGGCGCCGGGATAGAGCGTTATGATAGCGGCGTCTTTTACCGTAAATTCGGGGTCTTCTAAGCGGCCTAAACCATTATAACTAATTATTCCACCGATTAAAAAAATGAGGGTTAACACCCAACTAATCACTTTATTCTTAATGAAGTATTCTGCGATATTCATAGACGGTCGTCCACTTCCCTGATTCGTAAAATTATTTCTATCTCGGATTGACTAGAAAATAGGTAAATCCAGTCTTCATTTATAAACGAGGTTATTTTTGCAAGATCGCTATTCAATGGCATCCACGCATTCGCAGTAGGTTCAACTGATGTGTTAGGACTATGGATAGCCGCTAGTCTACAGGCCTCTCTCGCGAATCAACGGCTTGACTTTTTGCTTTTCCTTTAGAAACTGCACTCCTGCCGCGACTATTTGCTCCCCTGCGGACACGCCGCTGACGATGGTGATCCCGCCATCGGTGAGCGGTCCGACAGTTACGGCATGGCGCGACACCTGTTGCGTAGTGGCATCGTATTTCCAAACATAACGATCCTGACTTGCTAGCGCTTTATCTTCCGCCGCAAATACTGCGGCCACCGGTAGTATCACTTTGCCACTACTTTCGGGCGACTCATTAACTTTTCCAATAACTGTAGCAGCCATACCCGGTATTACCTTGATATCGCTTGGCCGCTTCATTGTAACGAGTATGCGATAAGATTGTGTATTTGGGTCGACCTCGGTATCAAATTCCTTCACCACCGCTTGATAAAGATTATTGGGAAATAGATCAAACTTAACATCAACCTTGCGTCTCGTATCCGGTGTCGTTACTTTAGCGTTAGCTATCACCGATTCGGGTACGTAGAACTCAAGATCGATGTTATCTTGGGCCTGGATCACCATGATAGGTTGCTGCGCTTTGATATTTTCATGGTTCTTGACAAACACCCTTGATATACGCCCATCATACGGCGCCCGTAAAGTGGTATATAGCATATTTTGTTGAGCGAGTTTTAGCTCTGCCTGGACGGTAAGATAACGCGCCTTTGCGCTATCGAAATCAGAAATTGGTATCATACGATCTTTGACCAATTTCTCGGCCCGGTCATATTGTATTTTGACGAGATCAAATTTTGCTTTGCTATCATTGAGGCGTAGCTGGTAATCGGTTTGATCCAGTTGCGCGAGCTTCTGCCCCGTTTTAACCACTTTTCCAGCTTTAATTGGCAACTTTCTTAATTCTCCGCTAATACGAAAGGCGAGTTCAGATCTCTCTGAGGCCTTGACTTTAGCGGGAAACGAACGAATCAGACCACCCTCAGCAGATCCGACGGTTATTATTTTCGCGGGTCTGACCACTTCCTTTTTGACTTTCTCGATATCATTTTTGCCGCATGCACTAACAGCCAACAGGATAGCCAAGGCTATAAAATAGTATTTTTGAGTCCGCCTACCTGGAATCTTGAAAATTTGCATGGGGTTTACCCTTAATTTTATGAACTGAAGGAAATAGTGGGCCATCTTGCCCGGATCAGAGCTACGACTTGAATACGTTGAAAGCGTTCTGATTGTACAGTATATTCAAGGTTCCGAGCTAATATTTATCCATGCCCCCCTGAATTTGATACAATGTGTTGATACCGAATTAGTTATTCAACTAGCGAGTGCCCATCCACAAACGGTCTATTTCTCCAATATCTTCGTTTATGCACAGGTACTAGTTCTACTTTGTTACTTTAAATGGCCTCGCTGCCGGTCCCGTTATCCAAT
>JBGMRO010000037.1:0-13919 GCA_048061555.1 Thiohalomonadales bacterium
CAAGCTATGGTTGAGTGTGGGTAGGCTTGTGGTCAACTTCGTGGACAGCGGTTTTCTCAAGGATTCCGTAGTGGCATAGTCGTTAAGAACTATTTCTTCGTATTTTACTGAACGCCACAAACGCTCAATGAAAATATTGTCCATGCACCTTCCTTTGCCGTCCATGGCGATACGGATGTCGTGATTTTTCAGAACGTCCGTGAAGTCTTTGCTCGTAAATTGTGACCCCTGATCCGTGTTAAAGATAGCAGGCTTGGGGTGCAACCTCAGAGCGCGCTCTAATGCACTAACACAGAAGCTACCTTCCATGCTTGACAAAACCTTCCAGGATAGGACGGTGCGGCTATACCAGTCCATGATGGCGACGAGATAGACAAATCCGCCATCAAGGCGAATATAGGTGATATCCGTACACCAAACCTGATTAGCCCGGTCAATTTTCAGGCCATTAAGCAGATAGAGGTAGACCTTATGCACCAGGTTGGGTTTACTGGTATTGGGACTTGGCGCTACCGACTTGATACTCATTTTTCGCATAAGTCGGCGCACCCTTTTCCGGTTTATCTTGTGCCCTAAGCGTCGTAAATAGTCACGCATCTTGCGGCTACCATAAAATGGATGGCGCGTGTATTCTTCATCAATCAGACGCATGAAAGTTAAATTTTCTTCAGATTCCTTTGTCGTATCAGTATTTCGGTAGTAATTGGCTCGCGGTAAATTCAGCAGCTCACACTGGCGCACGATGCTCAGTCGATCATGGTTTGGTTCTATCATGGCGATTTTCTCCGCAATACTTAATCGAGATGTCCCGTCTTTTTTTTAAGCCAATCCACTTCTACCTTGAGGCGGCCAATTTGGCTATAGAGCTTGTCTTTTTCATCTTCTATGTTTTCCAGTTGGTGTTTTTTGCCCTTGCCAAATATGTCACTAGAGCTTTCCAGTAACTGTTTTTTCCACGCAGTGACTTGACTTGGATGAACATCAAACTCCGACGAACAGATTCACAGTTTGATGTCCCTTAGGTGCCTCAGTCGCAACCTTCGCTTTAAATCTTAATGGAAATGTCTTACGCTTCATAACGCCCCCTTGATTCAGTGCTTTCTATTCTAACTCACTGTCTCAATTTGTGGGTCCACTATACATCGCAGGTTATAAAATGTTAATTGGTGATCACTTCTTGAGTCACAGCGTAGTTACAATGCTACTCGCTTGGCTGACAATATTAATTATTGCAGGGGCGATAAAACAAAAACCGGCGAAAAGGAAAAACTCATCCCCACTGACTAGAAGGGTATGAGACATTCGATAAAAAGCTGAGCGATTGTGTCAATTCAGCACCTACTAAAATTTCCTTGTTACCCCAATTTGAAAAATCCAGCTAGAAAACCCATCGACAGTACCCTTTGCTGAAGATTCTAAATCTTGCATAGACCAAGTGCCAAAGTGTTGTCTAAATCCGAGATTACTATCGAAGACCCAACTGTTCCCTAGGGGGGCTTGAATACCAACCCCTATGAGTAATACGATATCAGAATCAACATTTGTTTTTATCTCGTACGTCCCACCTCCCTGAACATTACCTTTGGCGTTATCAACATCTATGCTATTGACACCCAGACCAAAATTTGTATAAACAATGGTTTCATCAAAAATGTCATTAAAATATCGCTCCGCCCAAGCACTTATCATGGTACTCGACGTCTTCGCATCAATTATTTTTGGGTCGGAATCTGGAATATTCAATTTCTTAGCGGGATTCTCCAAATCATAATCAGCAAAATCAATCGCAAAACCAATACCCCATTTTGGATTAATGTGATATCGACCAAAAATGCCATAACCAAGAATATCGTTTGCAGGGGTACCATTCGCCAATTCAACATTGCCTCTTAGGCCGAACTCTAACTGGGCGGGTTCTGCTTGAGCAATTGAATAAAACATGAATGATACTACTAACCCAGTTGCGTATAACATCATAAATCTATTTAACATTATTTAGTCCTCTATTATCAAGATATCTTGTAATATCGTAATAAAATCAAATGAAAACCAGCTGAAAATATTGCAAGAATTATTGTATATTTATGGTAACCGGATATTTAATCAGATGACTATTTTCAGTCTATTTTCATCTAAGTTTCATATGCTAGAATAAGACGTGCTCTGCGATTCTAGATAACAATATTGATAGCGCCGGATAGATTTTTTAGATTTTAAGCCAATAACCTTTATCCACTTGATTTACGATGAAAATACTCATTATTGAAGACTCCGAACGATTGAGACGCACCTTGGCACAAGGGCTGGAAAAATTGGGTTATAGTGTGGATCTCGCGGCAGATGGCAAAAAAGGCTTACAGATGGCCATGTATTCGGAATTCAATGTGATTATATTAGATCTAATGCTACCAAAAATGAACGGTTTGACCGTACTTAAATCACTTAGACGTAAAGGAAACGAAGCGAGTATCTTGATACTTTCAGCTAAAGATCAACTCAATGATCGGATTAAAGGACTAGAATTGGGAGCCGATGACTATTTAGTAAAACCGTTTGCCTTCGACGAGCTGTGTGCCCGAATAAATGCAGTCTGTCGCCGTCACTACAATCTCAAAGACCCAATTATCCGCATAGAAAACGTAAAAATAGATACTCAATGCAAACAGGTTTCTTGTGGTGAACTAGATATCACATTGACAGCATCAGAGTACAGCCTACTTGAGTGCTTACTATTTCAACGAGGCCGTACGCTCTCTAAGAACCAGTTGATAAATTGGCTGTATGACATTGATTCCGATGTTTCAAGTAATGTTATCGAAGTCGTCATTGCATCAATAAGACGAAAATTCAAAAAATCAGGTGGCGCAGATATTATCACCACCCGTCGTGGTTTCGGTTATGTAATTTCGTAGCACTTGTGTCTTCAATCAGCAAAAATCTAATAACATCTATCCTGTCCGGCAGTATTGTCCTGGCAATTATCGTTGGCATCGCTATTGACTACACAATATCCGCGGCACTTAAAAAAGAATTTGATCAGACTCTTCTGCAAAGAGCCGGTCAATTAATGTCGCTAACGAAACAAGCTAATGGCTTAGTGGAGTTTGATTTCGCGGATGAATTAATGCCAGAATACGAGCGCGACGAAGAGCCTGAGTATTTTCAGTTACTATTCAGTAACGATAAACTGATGGAAAAATCACACTCACTTAATCAACTTAGTCTGCCGCACTTTGCTCCAGAAGGGGAAAATATAATATATAGTGACTACGTTCTTCCGAATGGTAGAAAAATCAGACTACTACATATAGCCTTCACTCCACGTACGGACGATTCGTTTGAAAAACCGAATAAGATTGACAAAAAGCAACGCGTAAATTCTAGCGATCCAAAAATAATTATTTTGACTATTGGAAAAGGCCGCGAAACGCTTAACGAATTAGTAAACTTTATTCACTCCACATTGATATTAGCGGCTATTTTTTTCATTCTTTGTGTATTGTTAATCATTCGTTTATCAGTAAAACAAAGTTTAAAACCACTCAATGACCTTGCAACACAAATAAGTGCGTTAGACATACAATCGCTTGAACAATCTCTTATAGTCTCACAGGAAATTCTTGAAATAAACCCCATTGTGATCCAACTAAATGTGATGCTGGAACGATTATCGCGTTCATTTCAGCGTGAACGGCAGTTTTCCAGCGATGTTTCACATGAACTTAGAACACCTGTTGCAGAATTACGCTTAATTTCAGAAGTTGGACGATTGTACTTAGATGATGAAGAGGTATTATTAAAATACTTTGATGATTTAGCCGAAATATCTAAACAGATGGAGGGCATTGTAACGACGTTAAGGGCACTAGCGCGTTGTGAAGAGAATGTAGAACAAGCGCAATATGAAATACTCAATCTTGAACCGCTAATCAATAAAATTATAAAACAAGTGTCGCGTAACAATATTTTAATAGAAAAAAATATATGTGTACTGGGAGATCCTTGGATATCGGTCTTAACCGACCCAGTTAAATTACAGGTGATACTCACCAATATTATTGGTAATGCTGTTTCATATCATGATGTATCACAAAAAATTGAAATCGACGTTCGCAGAACTGAAAATACCCTATCGATTACCATAACAAATGGCGCTAGAGATTTATGTAACGAAGATATCGATCATTTGTTTGAGCGATTCTGGCGTAAAGATGTTGCCCGAACCGATATGCACCACTCTGGTTTAGGCCTATCATTAGTCAAATCTTTTTGTGATGTGTTAAATATAAAAGTTGAGGCTCAACTTAATCCACAACAGTCGTTTTCTATCCGATTATCGAACATCGCTGCGACATAAGCTAAAAAGGGCCACAGCTTTACACTCGCTTGCGCAAGACCTGACAGGTCTCCGTATAAAACAATGCTATTCGCATAGTATTTGCGCGTATCACGAAGCATGACTGCTACGTGATACACGAGAGGACACGCTCGGCTGGACAAGACATCCACGGCTACGTCTCAGTAGTTTTCCCGTAACTCGTTACAATGAGGATGGTGCGAGCAGTACTTAGTCCCTTATCTTTGCGACCGAAATCTATCAATAAGACAAAATACCGGGTATCCAATCGCAATCGAAACGACAAATGAAACTATTATTCCGTAATAAGGGGTTTCACTCATAATTCCCCAAATGATGGCGGTTATTCCTATTATCCCTATATACGGGGAGTAAGCGAGTAAGCTTCTCTTAATGGTTGCTACGATCCCCAATTTACTGATTCCCTTTAAATT
Organism: Thiohalomonadales bacterium; assembly: GCA_048061555.1. GTDB lineage: Bacteria > Pseudomonadota > Gammaproteobacteria > SZUA-152 > SZUA-152 > JBGMRO01. Next base: position 4,792 of record JBGMRO010000037.1, read on the forward strand.
ATTTGTAATTCGTTATATTTTTATTTTTATTTTATGCGATTTAATTCGCATTACTCGCGGTACCAGGCTGTACCAATTTTGGCGAATAGTAGCACATTAACCCCCTGAATAGCTCCCCAAATAACTCATATCGGCGTATTCCCAGTGTAAAATGCGACTGTACACCCTATTGACTAGTCGTTACTAAAAAATTGATTACCTACTAAACAATCACATCGAATGCAAATTAGATGATTGAGAAAAAGTACGGGAAACCGACGAAGGTCGGTATTGCTACGGTTATCTGGATTGATTCGATATAGAATTTTACAGAGGAATAGTTGCCTCTCACTATCACTTATTTTGTAGTAAAAGCTGTGAACATTTAGGCAATTGACACATTCTTATCACTATTTACCGAAGAAAAAATGGCTAAAAGACTTGTTACTAATCTTGGTCGTTTTCTCAAAATCCATTTCAGGTGGCTCACAATCTTCCGAAGAAAATTTTAGGCGCGTTTTACCGATTTTAATGACGTCTCCGTCAACCAGCTGATGATTGGTGATCGCCGTATTATTGACGTAGGTCTTATTAGTACTACCTAAATCTTCGATGATATATGAAGCGACGCCTTCTTCATTGGATTGTCCCAGCAGTATAACAGCATGATGGCCACTGACGGATTTGTCTTCAATGACAATATCATTGTCTGGAACCCGACCGATGCGCAATTTATCGGAATTAATCGGACATTGGGCCTTGTCGCCCAATCGTTGTAGCATCGCCATACTAATTTCCTTTTAAAAATTAACTAATTATAGAACTATGTGGATCTATGACTGTATAAACTTATCGGCCATCCGCAGGTAATACTTAGTAAAGTAGTGCACATTTTCCGCCAATTGTCTTTGCTTGGTAACATAATAACCGGACGGGCACTAACTAATACGACACCCGATCACGGCCCATATCCTTGGAACGATATAAGGCTTCGTCGGCCATTTTTAATAACGTATTTTTATCTTGACCATGCTGAAAGGCAGCGACACCGATAGAAACCGTCACGCTGGGCAAGACCTGATTGTCGTTCATTATGATTTTATGGCGACGTATAGAATGACAGACACGTTTTGCTACCATGATGGCTTCATCCAGATTCGCTTCTGGTAATATCGCGACAAACTCTTCCCCGCCATATCTCGCAGCTAAATCACTTGGCCTAAGAGAATTAACTAAGGTACACGCAACAGCATGTAGTGCACAATCCCCTGCGAGATGGCCATGCGTATCATTAAAATTCTTAAAATAGTCGATATCTAACAACAATATACACAAAGACTGCTCACGGCTAGTCCAGCGCTCTAAGGCATCATCTAACCAGCGTCGATTATATAAACCGGTTAAACTATCTAGTTTTGATTGTCGTTCAAATGAGCGTTGCAAATTATAGTGTTCGGTAATCACGTGATGTTCATTGCGTACTCGTGAACAGAGAATTTTTAACAAATTTCTGGCAATAACGTGTGACTTATTGATTAATGTCCATAAATTTTCTTCTTCGATACTCAATAATATACAATCCATGTCCGCGACAATAAATGCAGAGGTCTTTCTACCCTCTAGCACTGAAATTTCGCCAGTGCAATCCAGCGCGGAGATAAAGTCTAATGCGGGCATATCATCGACACCCAGCTCTACTCGCAATCGACCTTCGATAACGATATAGAGTTTAGAATTATGTTCGTCCTTTTTTAATAATATCTCCCCCGCCTTGATAGATGTAATCGCGCAAGTGTTAATTATCCATTCGATCAAGTCAGGCTCTTCACCCTCGAGCAGTCGAGTTTTTGCCAACCCAGATACGCTAACTTTATGTGTGGCAGTTGCCATTATTTTTTCGATACCAAATTAGTTAGTGTCCACCCACAAACGGTCTATTTCCCCAATATCTGCGTTGCGCGTATTTTTTAAATGCTCACATAGTAGTCTATGCTGCGCTTTAAAAAATTCGTGCGCCTTGATCTTGGGAAAATATCCTCGCTTGTGGACGGACACTAGTTAGTGGGCAGACTCTCTAGTGGTACTCTACTCATTCACCGATAATCGTGACGATCAATTGCCGCCGATGTCCCTGATAGCGATGCTCCCACAAATACATATCCTGCCAGATACCCAAGTCACACCGACCTTTCTTGACGGGCAAGCTGAGGGTGGATTGCGTCAATATAGTACGTATATGTGCAGGCATATCATCTTGCCCTTCACTCACATGGTTAAACATGGGATCACCATCGGGTACGAGATGTAGCATAAAAGTCTCGAGGTCAGTGCGAACGCTGGGGTCCGCATTTTCACACAGTATTATAGATGCACTGGTATGTTGTAAAAATACTTGACAGATACCGGTAGAGATACCGCTTTGTTCTACCCGTGATTGGACTTCGTTAGTGACGTTATAGGTGCCACGCCCATGGGTCATTATGTCAAACGATTCTTGTATTACCATAAAACCAACTGTCTCGTAGTGTTGTGGTTATAACCACTGACGTTCGATTCTTACTATAGACAACTCTGACAGTTGTGTCACAATATTTTCTGCCCGACCCAGCGATTTTTCCATGTGGTGTTTATCCGAACCTACGATCGTTAGAGCGATAACCGAACGCTGCCACTTCTCGGTGAAGGCAACCTCCGCGACAGAGGCGTTGAGTGAATGCTTAAGTCTTTCAATGCAAGACTTAATACTGCCGCGCTTTTCTTTTAAAGAGTGTGCGTTGGGAAGATGTAACTCAATAGTGATCAAGAGAATTTGCAGGGCATGTTGATAGTCACCGTCATTCACCATATTGCGATTATCTCTTTTTGTATTTTTTCACTAATTAACCAGATTCCAATTCGTCGGAATATGGCAGGTCTCACATTCGGCGGTAGTAGTATCATGCGCAGTTGACGGCATTTTTTGAGACAAATGACAGCTTTTACAAATACAATCAAACGAGCTGGTGCAGTCGCCACTAGGTAGAGAATCGTGATCTTGGAGTGGTACAGGCAACCATAAGTAGTCGACATGACAGTCGTTGCAAGACCTATCGTCCGGTGTATAGGTGAGATGAGTACTACTCGGCGCATCACCGATACCCCCTGCACTGTGGCAGTCCCGACAGGTCTCTATCAAGACACTATGGTCAATTTTGGTATATAAAAAAGTATTACTTTCATTGACGGTATGACAATCGTCGCACACCAATCCAAAATTGCTACTACTGCTCTCGCGATGGGCTAAGTGGCTTGCTGGCTTATTGTAAGAGGCAATAAGGCCAGCGGTGTCCTTTATTCTCACTATATAGGTTTCATGTCTTAGAAATTTCAACGTATCAATAGGGTTTTCTTGATTCTCACCCACATCACAGACAATCGCGATACTAAAAGTACCTGAGTTTGAAATATCCACTGTGGACACATAATCTAAATTTTCATCTTGGGATAACTTGACCTTCTGTTGCGGTCCCGGCTTGCCGCTACAGTTATTGGCAAGTGTCGACGTTCCGCAATAAACATAGGCCGAGGCGTCTAGACGCCCGTCATCAAAAAAACATCGTGATTCGTTATCAATAATACTTTTGTCAACCGTGATAACAAAATTGGCGCTAGTTTCTTCGGCGAGCTTAGGGTCTGAGCACGCAGACAACAATACGACACCGGCAAGCAATGAGAATAATAAATAGTCGTCGCCGTATTTTGGGCTGAAAAGATTACGTAGTTTCATTTTTTACTAGCTTAATATCAAACTCGCAAGTGGTGCGATACCTGCCAATACCTAAAGCTATGATCATAACCCGGACAATAGGTTCCAATCAATCGTTAAAACAACATACTAAGCGATTGATTATATTAAACTTAATAATAGTGTCGGGGATTCAAATACGGGCATTGAGCAAGGAAACAAGCTCGCTATCGCTCAAGAAGATGGGATTAGTTTGCATACTACTGCCACGGGCATGGGCTACGATTCGGTCAACGTCGTCGTGCGTAACACAATAAGCAGACAATCGAGGTAATTCTAGCAGTTCGGTCCATTGCTGTAGCCGATTGAGCAACGCCACACAGGCCTCGTCTTGCTGTGAAAACGATTGTTGGCATAGAATCTCGGCCACTTTTGCGTACTTATGTAGGGCAACATTTTCCGGGTCACGCGCACGCATTACCGAAATATTAAGCTCTGACGCCTGCGCCAACAAGGTTCCACAGACCACCCCATGTGGAATGGGATAAAAAGCACCCAATGGTGAAGCCAAACCATGCACCGAGCCTAGGCCGACCTGGGCCAATGTTATACCCGACATAAGGGCCGCATAGGCCATTTGCGCAGCATGTTCAATATCCGAATGAGAATTGTCTGCGGGACTTTGATACCAGGCTAGCAATGAATTAGACACCGCTTGAATGCCGCTTAGCGCTAAGGCATCCGTAAAGGCATTGGCCTTCAAGGATACATAGGATTCAATCAGCTGCGTCAATGCATCCATACCGTTGGCTGCGACGACAGACTTTGCACAACTTAGCAACAGCTCAGGATCAATCAAGGCGTATTCGGCTACCAATTTATCATCACGAAAGGATTTTTTAAAACCGTCTTTGCCTTGGTGACTTAATACCGCATTCTTAGTCGCTTCGCTACCGGTTCCAGCCGTCGTCGGCACGGCAACAAACGGGATCGATGGCCCACGATATTTTTTCTCTGGCCCTACACCTTCTAAATAGTCCATAACACTATCGCCTACCGTCAGTAAGCCTGCTATCGCCTTGGCCGCATCAAGTGTACTACCGCCCCCGATGCCAACGACTGCATTAAAATCGCTACCAAAATAGGCCTTCACGCAATCGTCAATAAATCGCGGACTAGGTTCTCCATCAACCGTAAAGTGGCTATACGAAATATTGGCTGAATGTAATGATTGGCAAAGACGATCCCATTTAATTGTGCCGAAAAATGATTGGGTACCAGTCACCAGTAGTATATTCTTTCCGTAGTTCTGGACAATATCGCATACCTGATTTACGCAACCGTTACCATAAATGACTCTCGGTATTCTTGCGACAGAAAATGGAATCATTGTTCAATTTTCTCTGTAAATAAGCCTGTGTATCCAACGCCGACTCGACTATCTGCCATCCAGGGTTCTACCGCTTTTCGCCAGTCTCTGTAGTGTTTTGTATCTTTATGTGCGGCCGCCGCGAATTTTGTATCAAAAGATTTATAGAGCGCAAACTGAGTTGGGTCAAGGTTTGACTGCAATATATCAAAGCGCATATTCCCAGATTCTTGCACCGCAGCCAACTGACTTAAATGACTGGCATTCTTAAACTCTTCAATAAATTCTTCTTTTACTGAAACATGTATTATTGTTACTTCCATTTACCTCCCCCTTTTAAACATCGAAATAACTATTTTCTCTAGAAAAAATAGCCTTATGAATCAATAAGCGTCCAATTTTTTACGGAAATTCGTAACAAAATTTCCGCTGCCACGTCAATTTACAAAATCAGACCGGAATCAAGAGGAACAAGTTTTTAACGTACGAATCCACCCTGATTAGAAATGATGAATGTTAAACGAAGCTCTAGCTAATCTTATTAAACTACGGATTGCATAACAGTTTAACCCAATTTAGGTCTGCAATCTGATAAACCTTTACACAGAATTCACACCGAATAATCAGAACTTATAGTCATCAGGAGAAAATTTATGAAGAATACAAAATCACTTGCACAGGCGGCCGTTATCAGTGTCTTAGCCGTCGGCATCTTAGGCATCTCACAGTCGGCCATGGCTGGTAAGAAGAATATGGAGAAGTGCTACGGAATTGTCAAGGCTGGGCAAAATGACTGCCAAACTTCGAATAGTTCCTGTGCAGGTACCGCCGAGATAGACAACAAACCCACGGCATTTTTGGTGGTACCCAAGGGCACCTGCGCAAAAATCACCGGTGGTAGCTTAAAGTCTAAAGGATAGTAGAAAGTGGTGACCGCTTGCCCCCAGCAATCAAAAGACAGACCGATGCCAGAATTATGCGGCATTGGTCTGCGCGCACCCCATTATGAAGACCTCTTGCTACAATCACCCGCAGTGGGTTTTCTTGAAATTCACAGCGAAAATTACTTTGGCGCGGGTGGAAAACCACAGGTCTATTTGGAGAAGATCGCGCAAGATTACCCAATAAGTTTTCACGGCGTTGGCCTGTCCTTAGGCTCGACCGACGAACTCAGCATCTCGCATCTACAGCGATTGAAAGAACTCGCGGATATCTACCAACCCTTGCTAATTTCTGAACATCTTTCCTGGGGATCTATCGACGGCAGTTTCCTTAACGATTTATTGCCTTTACCCTATACCGATGAGGCATTAACACTTATGTGCCGACATGTAGAGATCATGCAAGATTACCTGGGGCGACAATGTCTGATAGAAAATATTTCCAGCTATCTACGTTTTAATGAGTCAACGATGTCCGAACAATCATTCATTGTCGAGCTGGCCAGGTCAACGGGCTGTGGCATATTGCTGGATATCAACAACATTTATGTCAGCTCGATCAATCATCACTTTGACGCCAAACAATTTATCGCGGAAATCCCCGCGACACTAGTCAAGGAATTCCATCTTGCCGGTCATGTTTGCAACACATTCAAGGACGGTAAAATACTTATCGACAGTCATAACCGGCCGGTTTGTGAGGAGGTTTGGCAGTTGTATGCCTATGCACTTGAGCACATAGGTGGTCGTCCCTGCCTGGTGGAGTGGGATAGTGATCTACCCTCATTGCCGACACTCGTCGCAGAGGCACACCATGCCGATCAAATAAATCAGCGTATTATTTACGGAGGACCGAATGCAGAATCTTCGCCTATTGCAGCAAACCTTCGCTGAATCGATCTTTCAAACTCTGCCACTAAACGCCAGTCAGCAGCCACCTGTATGGGATCAAATAAGCACCAATGGTTTGAGTGCAGCACGTAGAGTGCAAGTCTATCGAAACAACGTTTACGCGAGTTATACAGAGGCATTGGCTAGCATTTTCAAAGTCAGTCAACAATTGGTGGGAGAGGAGTTTTTTCAACAGCTTGCAAGTTTATATATACCAGAACATCGCTCCATAAACGGAAATATTCATCAATTTGGACATCGCTTTGCTGATTTTATCGAGGCACAGAACACTTTGTCTGATTTGCCTTATCTCGCAGACGTCGCGCGATTAGAATGGGCACAGCATGAAGCCTTTCATGCCCCCGCCGCCACACTCAGGAATATAGAAGACTTAAGCTCGGTCGCAGAAGATACAATCGATAGTATTGTATTCGCACCGCATCCAGCTACTAGAACCGTCTCTTCCCTATATCCTATCCTCAGCATCTGGCGCTTTCACCAGCAGGATATAGACGAGTTGTCTACATTAAACATTGATGACCGTGCAGAATCCGTGCTCGTTGCAAGACCACAGTTGGAAGTCGAATTACAGGAACTGGAATACATGGAATTTGCACTATTATCGATATTAATGCAGCTACAAACCTTTGCTCGGGTATGTGCAAAATTTTCAGATCAATACCCTGGCAACGATGTCGGTGCCTATCTACGTGCCTTAATTCAAAAAAATATTGTCACAGGCTTTACTCATCAAACTTGTAATACAACCATAGAGGACGCCTAATGAATAGCATCGTCAATATAGCCCTAGTGAGCAAAACCCATGATTTATTACTGCGTATATACAGCAAACTCGATATGCTTTCGCCCGTGGCAAACTTGGGATTGCGAATATGGGTCGGCATGGTATTTTTTAAGTCCGGCATGACCAAAATAAGTACCTGGGATAGCACTATCTTTTTATTTGAGTATGAATACGCGGTACCGTTTTTGCCCCCAGAAACCGCCGCCATTATGGCAGTCATTGTCGAACTGTCACTACCTGTTTTTTTGATACTCGGCCTTGCCGGGCGTTTAAGCGCAATCGCCTTATTTACGTTTAATATAATCGCTGTGCTTTCGTATCCCGATTTAAATGCCGCGGGTTTAAGAGACCACCAAGTATGGGGTTTAATGTTATTGATTCCATTGTTACAAGGGCCCAGTAAACTCTCCCTGGATCACCTAATACAAAAATTCTGGTTAAAAAAACAATAAATGTCATTGGCTTGCATGCGGGTAGTATGTTGCGACGGGCATGGCATTACGACATAAGATTAAGGAGAGAATTATTCGTTAAAGATATTAATTAAGAGTCCGATGACTACTTATAAGCACGCCGATTGGATGAGAAACGTACTCATCGATGACATTACACGGCGTAGTCAATACGAGCTGAAGACCCTACAATGACTACTAAATGCGCAGTTCATTTGATTGCATGCATAAATACCGACAGATGATACACGGTTACTTTTGATAAATGTCGCAATTGTAATACAAAGCATTTATAATCTGTCTCGACCATGCAAGACCGGGATATAATAATACTGACACCGGTACAATAAAATAATGGATTTGTATATTGCCTTAGGCATAACGACAAATACCCCTAAAATTAGTGGTCTTCAAATCATAAACACTATCAAATCCAGATTAATGGGTTAAGCCTTTAGTATGAGCTTAAAACATGAGCATAAGATGTGAGAAGTAATGGCATGAGAAGTAACAATGAAGTGGCAAAAACACCGTCAAACTCCCGAGTATTCCCTCGTATGGACACCGAATGTCCTGTTCTTTATGCTATTGGCAGTTCTGAACGCTGGCGCATAGGTAAACTTGTGAACATGTCTGCGACCGGGTTGCGTATGACCTGTGAGGAGCCTCTGCTCAGAAACATAAGTATCACCATTAAAACCGAGCCTGGCTCAAATCGACTGGTCCCCGGGATTACCGGTAAAGGCAAAATTACTCGTTGCGAGACGTTGGATAAAGCTAACAGGCAATATCAGATCTCTTGTAAGCTATCTAAAGTTTCATCCAACCCTAAATAGTGCCCATCCACAAACGGTCTATTTGACCAATATCTTCGTTGTGCCGATTTTTTAGTAATTCTTGTTCTGCGTTGTGTGCAGAATTAGAAGTACTTATCTTAAGATTAAATGCTCACATATTAGTATCTTAA
>JBGMRO010000038.1:0-13717 GCA_048061555.1 Thiohalomonadales bacterium
TATTTTCATACGACATTTCCAGCTATAAATTCAACCCTAATTCCATAGTGTGTATTCCGTATCTTACGTTAATCTAATTATTACCATAATAATTATTTTTAATCATTGTATAACCTTTCATTAGTTCTCTAATTCCATTATATAGACTATATTTCGGCATAAAACCAGTTGCTTCAAGTTTCTCATTGGAAACAATGTAATCGCGCTGATCAGGATCTTTGCCCACCTTCGCATCAACAAAGGTGAATTCTGGTAATTGTTTCTGTATGGTTTCACAAAGTTCTTTTTTTGATATATTGGCTTCCGACAATCCCACATTGTAGATTTCACCGGACATATTACGGAAATTTTCAATTGCATGTAAAAAGACTCTTGTCACATCCCGTACGTGGATATAATTGCGTTTAAAGTGGCTCTCAAATAAAACTACAGCTCGATCATAAACTGCTCTGTATACGAAATCATTAACGAGAAGATCTGTCCGCATGCGCGGCGACATTCCAAATACAGTGGCAAGACGGAAGCTAATAGCGTTACAATGCTCCATGATACGTTTTTCTATCTCAACTTTTTCCAGCGCATAGTGAGATATTGGGTTGAGCGGTGAGTTTTCATCACAATAATTGTTTTTTCCTCCCGTTCCGTAGGCGCTATTCGTGGTTGGCATTAATAACCATTGATTTTTTGATAACCAACCGAGCATCGTTAGAATGGCATCGTGGTTAATTGACGTTGCACCTACAGGGTCTTTATTACACATAGGAGCACCGACTAAAGCAGCAAGTGGAATTATAATATCTGCAGCTTGAACTAACGGTTTCGCTACAGATTCCACACGGATATCGCCATTGATAATGGTGAAATCATCATGGTAACAAACATGCGCCAAACTATTCTGACGAAACAAAAAATTGTCCAATACTGTTACTTGATTGCCGTGTGCTAACAGTTCAGGCACAAGTATCGAACCAAGATACCCTGCCCCACCGGTAACTAATATATTACAATTCATTCAGATTTTTTCATCCTGGCCGCACAATAAATATTCATTTAGGTGCAATTTAGTATTGACGAAGCACGTTTATAATCAGCAGGGACACCAATATCAATAAAAGGTGACTCTTCCAAAAATGCATAAACTGCTGCATCACCCTCTATACAGTTCGGTATCAAATCGTTCTCCAAGGCACTTGGCCTTTTTCCCAATTTACGCCACTGTTCAAAAATATGTGGAGAGATTACATATATCCCACCGTTTATCCATTGCCGTTCGTTATTATCTCGACAACAGAAATCGACAATCTTTTGATTATGACCAATTTTGACGCCGGTAAATCGCCCGGGATTAACTAGAGAATGAACGGCAATGGTCAGTGAACACTTTCTTTGGTGATGAAAATCGACCATTTTTATAAGATCAACCGGAAACCATGTATCACCGTTCAACACAACAACTGGCGCATTTCCTGATACTTTATCTCCCGCTAAAAGCGTCCCACCCCCGGTTCCCAAAGGTTCCTCCTCAATGGCATACTCTATAGACATTCCTGAATAATTTTTACCAAAATGTTGCACTATAGACGTGTGTTTATAACCCACAGACATAATTATTTTTAGAAAACCCAGCTTATGAAGATAGTCCATTAAGTATTCTAAAAATGGTCGATTCGCAACCGGAGCCATGGGTTTTGGTAAATCAGGTACCTCAGATCGAAGTCGTGACCCTAAACCACCTGCGAGAATTATCGCTTCTGTTACAGGTTGATTATTCGATTTCATGTAGCACCTGCTGCAATTTTTCTAATTGTGGTTGTATGTCGTAAGGTTGATTACCTACGAAAAAACCATGATCGTGCGCTAGATCTGCATTGGGTGTTACCCCGTCAACCACATCATAATTGAAGTATCGGATCACATCATGGCGCAGAAAATTTCCACCTGTTATCATTCGAAATCCAATATCAGCCTGACGTAATTTGCCGAAAATTTGGTCCCGTTGAATTCCCGAGCCTGGCTTTACAATCATGGTAAAACTGAAATATGAGCTTTTACCATTTTCCTTTTGTAAAATAAAACGATCATCATTGGCAAACAAATCATGAAATAAATCTGCATTCTTACGTCGCACTTGCGTTACAAGGTCCAATTTTTTGAGTTGTACAACACCTACCGCGCCACTCATTTCGAGAGGACGAGCATTATATCCCGGTAGTATAAAGCGATAGGCTTCTTCAAAAGTGTCTTCACTGCGATTACACAAAAGCGTATCTTCTGGTAAATCACGCACCCAACCATGTGCACGCAACGATAAAAGTATGTGAAATAATTCCTCATCATCAGTTAATATCATTCCTCCCTCCATAGTTGCGATGTGATGGGAGAAAAAAAAACTGAATGTGCTGATGTCACCGAAGGTGCCACATTTTTGACCGTTTAGTTCGGCACCGAGGGATTCACAGTTGTCCTCAAAAAAGTAGAGATCATGTTGATCGCAAAACGCTCGCATCACATCAAGCGCTGCTGGGTTACCTAGAATATTCACGCCCACTAACATACGCGTATGGGGGGTCAATGCCTGCCCTAATTTTGTGACATCCATACCTAGGTTGTCCAAATCAACATCAACAAAACGCAACTTCAAACCATACTGTTGTAGAGGATAATAGGTGGTTGCCCAAGAAATTGCCGGCACAATAACCTCGTCTCCCCGCTGTAAAGGTCGCTGGCTTTTGAATGACAATGCAGCTGTACTAATCAAATTAGCTGTTGATCCCGAGCTCACCATCACCGCATACTTTTTACCTAATTTTTCCGAGAATTTTTCCTCAAATTCCTTGACCCGTTCGCCCATGGTATAACGATCACTATCGATCACAGCCTGAATTGCCTGGCGTTCTTCATCATCCCAAGTGCTACTCGCCAATTCAAAAAACATCTGTCCGTCCTCTTACAGCATTTGTTTAATAGTCGCTGCAATTTTATCCACGGATGGATAGTAAAATTGCTCAAGCGTGTAACCGGCTGGTGCCGGTAAATCGGGTAAACCGATACGACGAACCGGAAACTTCAATACTTGTGGACAATTTTCTGCAATGACGGCAGCGACTTCGGCACAAACCCCACCCATGGCCCAGCCTGTATCGACAATAAGAGCGCGACCTGTTTTGCATACTGATTCAAGAATAATGTCCTGATCAAGTGGCTTAATAGTTCGTAGATCTATGATATCGGCGGTGATAACGATGTCATTTGACTGTAAAGATAGCAAAGCTTGTGTGGCCAAATGCAGGATATGTGAACTACCAATAATGGTTAAGTTATCCCCTCGCTGGCGATAGATACCTTTACCGATCGGAATTTTGTAAAGTCCTGCAGGAACAGGCCCTTGTTGTTTCATCAACCAGCGATGTTCGAATATCAACACTGGGTTATTGTCAGCGATGGCTGCTAGCATGAGCCCTTTTGCATCATACGGCGTACTGGGCATAAGAATTTTTAAACCTGGTACTGTTAGTAGTAATCCCTGTATCGCCTGTGAATGTTGTGAACCTGAACCCCAACCTCGACCAATCGCCGACCATATTACCAACGGAACAATTGTCTGACCATTATCCATGTAATGTATTTTTGAGGCATGACTCACTATTTGATTAAACGCTAGTAATAAAAAATCTGGGCGATTGTGCATATATACCGGGCGCAATCCAGTCATTGCAGCTCCGGTGCAAATACCCGTTAAACCTTCCTCTGATAATGGAGTATCAAATATTCGTTGACCACCAAATTTTTTCTTTAAATTTTTCGTAACACCAAACATTGCGCCCGGGTCATCCACCCCCTGCCCTAATACAAAGACGTTTGAATCTAACTCAAGTGCTAGGATCAGCGCTTCATTTAGCGCCTGTGTGTAACTTAATTCACGTTCACCAGCCTTTTTCGATGCAGGTCGAATCTGTTTTTTTATTAAGGCTTCGGCCCATGGCATCGTCGTCTATTTCCTTATTCGCAATACACATGCGTATAGAGATCAGCTTCAAGCGGGTTAGTACTGTTTATCGCATAATCAAAGGCGTTTTCTATTTCTTCCGCTACCTTTTTTTCCATTAATAATTTTTCTGTATTATTTAGAACATCGTTCTCCATTAGAAATTTTTCATATGATTTTATGGGACAGTGGCGTTTCCAACATGAAACATCCTCAGGACTCCGATAACCACTTGCGCTGTCATCTCCAGCACCACCGTGTCCGCGCCATCGATAGGCGCGCGACTCGATAAAAGTCGGACCCTGCCGGTTTCTTGCTAAATCGACCGCCGATAGCATCTCTTCGTACACCGCTAGTACATTGGTACCATCAACCACTACGCTATTAACGCCAAAACTCTCCGCCTTTTTATACATTTCAATTCCAGCAGGTTGCCGCTCCTCCAATGGAGTACAAACAGAAAAATAATTATTTTCACAAATGTATACTGCGGGTAGCTTCTTCAACGCTGCAAAATTTAGGCTCTCCCATACAGCACCCTCTTCAGTTGCGGCATCACCAAAAAAACAACAGCTAAGCCAACTCTCGTTACGTATTTTGGCGGTCAACGCTGCCCCGGTCGCCAGTGGGACGCTACCTGCGACTATGGCAGATGAGCCAGCCATGCCTACGGATTTATCCAGCAAATGCATTGAACCACCTCTTGATCCCACACATCCGTTAGCACGACAGTAAAGTTCCGATAACATCGCTTTCAAGTCACCGCCTTTTGCCAGATACGCCCCATGTGTCCTATGACCAGTGTACAGGAGATCTGTATCTCGTAACGCCGTGCAAACACCAACCGAGGTGGCCTCTTGCCCAATCACCAAATGAATTGGTGTTTTCATTTCGTCTTCGTGGTAGCGAGCCTCGATTGCTTCTTCGATGCGTCGAATGCGCAACATAGAATAGAACATGGCAAGCAGTTGATCCGTTGAAAAGCGCTTAGTCGCTGCATGCCAACCTTCGAAACCCTTGCCACTATATGGGTAATTAGTCATCTAGAAAAATAAATTATTGATTTTTTATTAAGCAACACCGTATTCACGTTTATTTAATCAAGCCCGTTCGGCTGATAAAGTACAATCTTAGTCCCGCTATCTTCAAAATGTATCGGTACGTGTATTAAGTTATTTAATTCCTGTCGAACTGCCATTTGCTTTTTTGGATTTACAAACAACATTAAAAAACCTCCACCACCTGCTCCTATTAGCTTACCTCCAATTGCCCCAGCTTTTTTTGCTTTAGCATATATCGCATCAATAGTAGAATTTGTTACCTTGTCAGAAAGTGTTCGTTTGATTTGCCAGGTTTCGCCAAGTAGCTCCCCAAAAGCTTCGATCCCTACATCGACGTCCTGTAAAATAGTAAGAGCGTCAAACACCATTTTTTGAATATTACAAAAATCTTGCTGACGATTTTTCATGTTATCGATTTTCGATTTTGCTACATCGGTGGCGTTCCGCTGCTGACCAGTAAAAAATAACATGCAATGTTCTTCTAGTTCTTGTTTGCGTTTTTTTGGTAGAATTACTGGCTCAACACTATAATTCCCATCACGAAAAAATTGGATTTTATTTAGGCCACCATAAGCAGCAGAAACCTGATCCTGTGATCCTACATGCTCCCCTATAATATCTTGTTCTATATGAATTGCCTGACGGGACAATTCATCTTTTGAAATAAATTTCCCTTTAAGTGCAGAAAGAGTATGTAGTAAGCCTACGGTAAAGCTTGAGCTAGAACCTAGTCCTGAACGAGCTGGCAAATCACCATCATGATGAATTTCGAGTCCGACCCGGCATTTCATATATCCTAGAACAGCCTTAACCGATGGGTGCTTAATATCGCTAACATCATTAACACTTTCAATATTAGAATACACAATGCGGTATTTGTGATTAAAAAATGGTGGTAGATGTCGACAACTAATATAGCAATATTTATCGATAGTGGTTGAAAGAACCACTCCTCCATGTTTTTTGTACCATGCAGGATAGTCAGTACCGCCACCAAAAAATGATATTCTGAAAGGCGTTTTACTAATAATCATCAACTATCCTCAAATACGTAATCATTTATATTTATCAGCGCACAATAAAACAAAATTTGTTAGTTATCGTACTAGCGACAACACACACAATTGACCATAGCCATCAACAAATAGCTCGCTCTAATTGTATTTTCACCATTTCATTGATATGCATTTCTACTTCTGGAGAAAATTTATGTCTTATAAATTCAAGATATTGGGGATTGGTATAGTATTCTAAAAAGGCTTCATCACGAAACTTTAGTACCTGGGTTTCCGTCAGCGAGTCCGTTGACAACGGAAAACAGTCATAACTATGCTGTGAATATCCTGTCCAGGAATTGGGTAAAGAGATATTTTCCTGTAACGCTTGTTCATAAAGTTTCGAACCTGGGTAGGCCATAGCGCTATAAAAATTTACAAATTCACATTGTGCCTCCAGCGCTAAATCCAACGTTTGCCGCATAGATTCGCTAGTGTCATCTGGTAACCCAAAAATGTAGTTGCCGATAACATTAATCCCCGAACATTGAATTTTCCTGATAGTTTCGATAATTTCTGTTGAATCAAACCGGCCCTTTTCGACCCCATCTCTCACAAGACTACTACCTGATTCAATACCCAACGCCAACCAACGGAATCCCGCCCGCGCTAACTTATCTAGATATTCATCCTTAACGGTATCGATTCGTGCATATGCCCAAATGTTGAGATTATAGTCACGCTCAATCAACAAATCGCAGATACCATGCACATGGCTTCTATTTAATACGAACATTTCATCGGAGATCTTGATATTGGAAATTCCATAATCTTTCACTAACACGTCAATTTGATTAATCACCGTCTCGGGCGACCACATGCGATATGAGGGTTTACCAAAAGGTGCATTAATACAACAGAAAGAACATCTATAAGGACAACCTAGACTCGTGTATATGGACGCATAGGGTTGACGTTTATTTATATGATCAAAGCAATGCCAATTGTGGGCACGATATTTTTCCATTGGTAGTAAGTCCCACGCAGGAATCGACATATCAACATCTAGATTCCCCATTAATGATGCGGGTTCATTTGATAGAACCACGCCTCCTAGACGATACCAAAGACTGGGAACTGAATGAAAATCCAATTTTTTAGATTGCAAAACCTGCGCAGTCTTATATATCGTCAAGGGACCTTCTCTATCGCAAACAAAATCAACCGACTCTTCAACTAGCGTTCGATTAGGCAGCGCAGCAGGATGAGTACCTGTGATAATAATCGGAGTATCGGCGTTCAACTCCTTTATAGCGCGACAAGTCTCACCTGCGGCTGTCATATTTTGTGTTGACGCCGATGGTTGAAAACCATATACCACGACTGCCACCAAGATTGGTCTATAATGATGGCAAACTATGTCTGCGACTGCGTCAGGCGATAGATTAAATACCGACGCATCGATTATATCGGTACTCATTCCCTTATTACGCATATAAGTCGCGTACAATCCGGCAAGCACGGGTGGCTCTATCGCCGAAAATTTATTTGCCAACTGTTGATAGACTGAGGCACGGCAACCCGGTACAACAAACAGGACATCGACATCATGCAATTCCGAAACTTTTGAACTAATCTCCTTCATATTAATTAACGCCTACTATAACGTGTGAAAAAGTTAGTTTAAATATAGTTCCAAAATTACATTTCATCAAATTTATCGTTCGACATCTCGGAATATAATCCGTTCGTCATATTCGTTTAGACGCTTCTACAAAATTCAAACGTATGCGTTGGAACTTGACCACAGAAAAAATTTATTCATGGACGTACTGGTGACGAGTCATTATCAAGGGACGTAGCCCATCGCTTGGATCTGCTCGCCATTCTCTATCATTAATTTCTACTGGTCGTGCTTCTTTGTTGCCGTCACCATCAACAACGTGTGCTGCATTGACCGTAGCAATAACATCAGCTATTTGGTTTGGCAGCCAACAATGTCCCGAGCTATATTCTTCACCTTGTTGGTCGAGATCTAGATGGAACTCGATAATATCGGCATGCCAGCGATGGACCGCGCGATAGACTACGGCTGAACTAACACTATGATCTGACCAACCAACACCGAGCCCTGTTTCGTTACGAATAGTACGAATGGCTGCGAGATTACACTGATCCAGTGGAGTCGGATAACCAGATACACAATGCAGCAGAACTCGGTCGGTACAACCACAGCGATGGAGCACATCTACTGCTGCTAATATTTCAGACGTAGTGGCCATGCCAGTGGAAATAATTACCCTTTTT
Source organism: Thiohalomonadales bacterium (assembly GCA_048061555.1). Taxonomy (GTDB): domain Bacteria; phylum Pseudomonadota; class Gammaproteobacteria; order SZUA-152; family SZUA-152; genus JBGMRO01. The sequence continues at coordinate 8,349 of JBGMRO010000038.1, forward strand.
CCAGTCTCAGCACATTTGCGTATCAATTCATGCCATAGCAATTCATAGGAGGCAATCTTGTAAAAATCCACATGGGGTAAGAGTTCATCAACCGCTTTTAGATAGAAGGGCGTGCAGCCAAATTTTATGTTCCGCTGTCGGCACCGTGCGGCAAGTTCAGGCAAGAACGCTACGGGTAACTCCCATTTTTTTCGAAGGCGGTGCTGTTTACTGCGATCAAGTATTTCTTTAGCGAATAATTGCTCAATTTTGAATAATTGGAATTTTATGCCATAACAACCGATCTCCGCCGCCGTATCAATAAATTCAAAACAACGATTAATGTCGCGGTTATGGTTGCTGGATACCTCCGCAATAAATTTAACCATATAATCGTTCTTGCTGCAGCGCCTTCGTTAGCTCATAAGTGACAGTATCGACTTGCTCGTCTGAGATTTCTGAGTAAATGGGTAATGACAGAATTTCACTAGCCACTCTGTTAGCCTCAGGGCATTGTCGCCCAACATTCGGAAATCGCTTCCGGTAATAACTGTGCTGGAATACCGGTTTGTAATGTACATTAACCCCAATACCACTATTTCTCAACGTAGTGAATAGTGCGTCTCTACTGATACCCGTAGCACTTTGATTAATTCGAATTACGTACAAATGATAGGCATGCTTCACCATAGGCCGTTTCTCTAATGCCGACACACCCATAATATTGCCAAGGCTTATATCGTAGCGCTTGGCTACTGCGGTCCTGCGTTGCAGCCACATGGGTAGCTCATTGAGCTGACTCATGCCTAGGGCACACTGGAAATCTGTCAAACGATAATTGAATCCGAGGAATTCCATGTCGTATTCCCAATTGCCCATTTTTTCCCGCTGATGATGATCCGCATTAATACCGTGGTTGCGAAATTTTTTTGCCATCGTTGCGTAGCGCTTATGTTTCGTCAGTAATGCCCCCCCTTCTCCTGTACAAATATGCTTCACTGGGTGAAAGCTTAATAAGGTCATATCGGCCAAATTTCCCACTTTAATACCACGATCTTCTGCACCAAGCGAATGACAGGCATCTGCAATTAGGACTAGATTATGCTCATTACATATTGCTCGTAGCGCCTTGTAATCGCAGGGCTGACCGGCATAGTCTACGGCAATAATCGCCTTGGTTTTCTCGCTTAGATTTTTTCTAACCTGCTCGGGATCGATTAATAAAGTGCTTGCATCGATATCTGCAAATATCGGTGTCGCCCCTTGGTACAACACACAGTTGGCGGTGGCCACAAACGTAATTGCGGGAACGATAACTTCGTCACCTGGGGAAAGATCGAGTAATGCCAACGCCGTATGCAAGGCCGCAGTGCCGCTGCTAAGCGTAACCGTATAGGGCGCTCCAGAAAAGTCCGACAAGGCTGCTTCAAACTCTTCTACTTTAGGGCCCGTGGTTAGCCAATCTGATCGAAGCACTGCGGAGACCGCATCGATATCCTCTTCCGATATCGATTGGCGACTATAAGGAATCTTACTCATATTTAACCGTGCATGTCTCGCAACTGTTCGATAGAAAGAAACTCGCTGTTTGCACCGGAGTTATAACAAAATCCCTGCTCTACCGGTACACCCTTCTCTTTGAGCTTATTCGATTTATAATTCGCATTACCGGTCAACTTAATGCCCGGCTGGATAACATAATGCCGATCAAATTCTAGCGTGAGATGTGAGTCGTCCAGAGGACACATGACTTCATGCAATTTTTCACCTGGACGAATGCCTATAACTTTATGAGGTAAACCTGGGGCTATCGACTTTGCTAATTCCACGATGCGCACAGAGGGAATTTTCGGAACAAATATCTCGCCACCATACATGCGTTCAAAATTCTTTAATACAAAGTCCACGCCTTGCTGCAAAGTAATCCAGAAACGCGTCATGCGTTCATCTGTAATGGGTAGTTCCGAAACACCCTCGGCTACCAATTTTTTGAATAATGGCACGACAGAACCCCGTGATTCAATTACATTTCCATATCGCACCACGGAATAGCGAGTAGGTCTGCTACCGACAATATTGTTCGCTGAGACAAATAATTTATCGGAGGCGAGCTTAGTAGCACCATATAGGTTAACCGGATTAGCCGCTTTATCCGTAGACAACGCGATAACTTTGGATACTTTATTATCTAATGCCGCCTCAATAACATTCTGCGCGCCATGAATATTCGTTTTAATACACTCCATGGGATTATATTCTGCCGCCGGCACGTGTTTTAATGCCGCGGCATGTATAACGTAGTCCACTCCCCGCATTGCCTGTCGTAACCGGTCTCTATCACGCACGTCCCCGATGAAATAGCGCATTTCTGGGCTATCGTATTGCTGTTGCATTTCGAACTGTTTCAATTCGTCACGGGAAAAAATGACCACTCGTTTGGGCGAGTGACGTTCTAGTAGCGTCTCTACAAATTGATGCCCGAAGGAACCGGTACCGCCGGTTATCAATATGGATTTCCCATCAAACATTTGTATATGCCTACATTATAATTTTTTAATTGTGACCAATTGAACACTTTTATTGTTGTCCGTACACATGCAGTTGAATCCGTTAAGCTATTGATATTATTTGTTATAACATCAATAAAACTCATAATCCTAGAAGCTAGTCTAAGCATGATTAGACTACAGCGATGTTTAAATTCGTCCCCCAAATAAGCATAGAGCATTTTTTTCATTTTTGATGCCGGTTTTATCAGTAATTGGTGCTAACTAACAAAATGGATTCTAAATATATGTATATAGTATTGGAACATCCCAAAACCGCTCGATTGCCTCATGCAGCAATTTTTTTTCTTAAACCATGCGCTACTTCTCGATTACGCCTTGTACAAGCCTAAAGTGGCAAATTATCAAGCCGCTATGAGTTCGTAGGTGAACAATTAGCGGTACCACTGTCAATTAGGGATGAATAAATATGATTTCAGATATCAATAGCGCGCTTAAATCGACGGATATGAATTCGGCTTTGGCCAATCCGGCCTTGGCTACTACGGTAAATACCGCTGATACGCTCACTACGGCACAGCAAGGCGAGACCCAGAAGGCCCCGCTGGTGGAGTTATCCTCACCGAGTAAAAGGGCCTATGCGGTATTGAATTATGAGGTATCGGTGGAATTGAACATGGTATTTGGCAATCTAGGGGTAGCGCCGAGTACACCAGCACCCGATACCAACAATCTGCCTAACGATACGGCGGACAACATCGTCAACACGGTTAAAACAGCATCCACCGCACTTGAAGGTGATCAACATAGTGAATTATTACAGCACGCCCAGGATGGAGTCGATCGTGGTGTTGCCGTGGCCAAAGATGTCTTACAGAGCCAAGGCGCATTGACGGCACAGGTTAGTGCTGAGATTGCGACGGTTCAGGAGACGATACAATCCGGTATAGCCGCACTAGGAGATGCTGGAAATAGCGCGCCCGTCGCCAGCGAAAGTGCCTTTGTCGCCACGCGTTCACGCCAGCAAGATAGCGGCGATATACAGATTCGAACCAATGATGGCGATGTTATTTCTATCAATTTTAATCAGACCCAAGAAAACTCCATGCTCATGGCAGGTAGTACCGATGCCAACGGTAGCGTCTTCGCTATGGCGAGCACACAGAGCAGCAGTGTCAATTATAGTTTCTCGATTGAAGGTAATCTGGACAAGGATGAACGTGAGGCACTCGGGAAATTAGTACACGATATCGAAGAAATATCGGATAAATTTTTCTCGGGTGAATTAAACGATGCATTCGATAAAATGTCCGAGTTAAAGTTTGATAACGATGAGTTTAGCGGCATGGCCCTAAATTTTAGCCGTAGCGAATCGCTGATGGCCATTGGTGCCTACCAGTCCGTGCAAACAATGGATGCGCCAGTCAGTAATAGTCCTGCGGTAGTCGAAAATGTGCCTGCACCAGCGATCAGCCCTGACACAGCGGTGGTGACATCTCCGGTCACTCAAGAACCTGCCATTGTGGTGGCGGCAGACCCTGCGCCAGTAGCGGTACCCGCGACTCTACCGCAATCAGTGCCTACGACACCTGCCACAATAAGCAGCGCCCCCATAAATGTAGCCCCGCAGACCGCCCAGACACCCGCACCGGGTTTGACAGATTTACAATCAATCATCGGTGAAGTTCGTCAACTCATGATCGACCTGAGTGAGATGGACATATTTTCCAAACCTGAAACCATTGCTGCAAATATCTTCGAAGGTATGGCGAAATCAAAGGCCCAGGACGGGCAGGTTGCTGGTGTGGCCTCTGATCAGTTTAACCAGATCTTGGGATTACTGGCAAAAGAGGATGATGCTCCTACTACGGCCACTGGCGACGACGAGCAAGATCAGGAAGATCATGTTGCTAACTTAGCCTTTGATCAGGTTAATCAAACCTTGGGGTTAATGTCTGAAGAAGAGGATAGTGCTACTAAGGCCACTAGTGACAACGCACAAGACCAAGATGAACATGTTGCCAATTTGGCCTTTGATCGGTTTAATCAAGCCTTGGGGTTTTTGTCTGAAGAAGATGTTACTCAGGTTTCTGGCGAAGAGCACCAAGATGCTGAGCATGGCGCAACTCAGCCGCAGCAAATGATATAGCCAGTTCTCCGACCGCCATGGATGGCGGGATTGCAGAAAACGCAGGAGCGGGTTTCTGTAAGACCGAGTACAGTGCCGACTACGGCAGTCGCCTGGTGAGCCTTATCGTGTCCTGCCGGGTCAATTTAGATCATATCTCCCTGTTTAGTATAAATATTTAATTTTGACTAATATTTCGGGTCACGCAACCGATATACAATGTATATACGTCTGTATATACATATTAGGTTCATTATGCTATATTTCGCTAATAGGCCCTAGTGATTTCAAGCTCGATTCGTAAAAAACTTACGCAAAAACATGGTGTTAATGAAGCTGAGATTACTCAATGTTTTACCAGTAGGGAACGTGCTTTTCTTGAGGATACACGTGAAAATCACAAAACTGACCCACCTACGAAGTGGTTTATAGCAGAAACCGACTTCGGTAGATGCCTTAAAGTTGTATTTATGCAATCTGCCGATGGCCAAGATATTCAAATAAAAACAGCGTACCTAGCAAATATTGAAGAGAGACGCATCTACGAGAAATACGCACCGAAAATATAAATAATAACTTAATGTGTATTTGTGGTTTATAGCAATAGCATATTTTCTCAAGAACTGGAGAAATAAATTATGGTAAGTAAAACTAAAATTGAAGGCACCCCAGAAGCATGGGAGTCAGGAGAACTAGGCCAGGATGAGAAATACATTAAAATTTCACAAGAGATTAAGCAAGATGCATTAGATGAG
>JBGMRO010000039.1:0-6596 GCA_048061555.1 Thiohalomonadales bacterium
ATATGTAAGGAATTACATCACCACATCAGGACATCGTCTTACCGTTACGTTGAATATTTAACCATAATCAAACGGTTGATCGTTTGGACCGATAATGTGTTGGCACATATCAACAGCCCACAGGATGCAAAAATAACGCAGTTGTTGTTTAGCCCACTGCCCAAGGTAAATAAATTATTTCTATTGACCATGATGGATTTAATTGCTGATTGCGACGAGACACCCCTCCCCACAGACAACGACATCGATGATTTCGACTACGATAGCGCAATTCAAACGACGACCATGGAACCCGACCACGTAATCATCGATGATGTCGACGACAATATATTCCAAATCCGTACACGTAACGTAGAAATGCTAACCGTGCCTGTTAGGATCATAGACGAATTATTACAAACGCTAGGAGAAGCTTCAAGTATTATCGCGCAAGTGGGTGATCGAAATCACAAACTATTACGAGAGAATCTGAATATAGACAAGCGTGTCCACAATGAACTTATTGCCATAGAAAATTTATACAAACAACAACAGCGATTGACAAAGCAACTTCAACATACCGTGGTCAGCACTCGTATGGTATCTGTCAACTCCATAAAATCTAGACTGCAACGCGCCGTCGCACAATCCAGTAAAATAAACAAGAAAAAAATTGATTTTGAGATAATTGGCGGTGAAACAGTACTGGATAGTTCCATATTGAACAAAATGGTTAACCCGCTACTTCATTTACTGCGCAATGCGGTAGATCATGGGATCGAATCGCGAGAGGAACGTGAACTCGCGAATAAACCGCCAATCGGATCAGTCAAATTGACGTTCATCCGGAGTCGTCATCAGATTAAAATCCATTGCGCCGATGATGGTAGCGGCCTGGATTATACACGCATACGTAAAAAGGCCATTACTCTGGGTTTAATTAATCCTGAAGACGAACTTAGCATAAACGAAATATGTCGCCTTATCATTGACCCAATTTTTTCGACAAAAGAAACCGTTAGGAAATCACCAACAAATTCTGTTGATGGATCTGACGGTGTAACGACATCATCGTATTTGGGCTGTGGTACTGGGCTTGATATCGTAAATCAGATCATTCTTGAATTATCAGGGACACTCACTATTAAGGTTAGCGAAACCGGTGGTACACTATTTGATCTCGAACTACCCATTAACCAAGACCTTGTACAACAGCAAAATTCGCAGATTTAGCAGTCTCATAGGTTAAAATAATTGGGTGGTATAAATTCATTGATCTAATTTTCTGCACTAGATAGCCTTTCTGCTACACTAGCCCATACGAATCCACCCATTAACAAATGAAGCATGGCTATCTCAATCGAAAACAACAAAAAAAATGCTGTGGCGTTTTACGAACAAATGTTTAATGAATGCCAGCCTAAGCAAGCGGTTGAGACTTACGTCGGCGATTCCTACACACAACATAACCCACACGTGGCGGATGGAAAGCAAGCGTTTATTGACTACTTCGAACGTATGGCGGAGCAATATCCAGGTAAATCAGTCCACTTTCAGCGCGTAATCGCGGAAGGTAATCTGGTCGTACTACATTGCCTACAGAAATGGCCGGGCGATCAAGACTACGCCGGTATAGACATATTTCGCTTTGATGAGAAAGGAAAAATAGTTGAGCACTGGGACGTATTACAACTTCTCCCGAAGCAATCACTAAATGATAACTCCATGTTTTAACTCGGTATATATCAACACCGATCGCAAAAAATAATTTTTCACTCAATATTTCAAATAAACGTCAAGTCGGCGTCTCGTATACTATAAGCCTGTATTGGGCTGCTACTGGCCCTGAATTTGGCGACTACTGGGCTGAAACTAGGCGACGTATACTGTTTAGGCTTGATGATGAAGTGGTGTTAAAATGATGAATAGGCGTAAATTTTCCCCTCACCGAATCGCATGGACCCAGCTCGCAGGCCTTGCGGTATTCGCGTTAATCACCGCTAACGCACATGGAATATCGATCCCCGATGATGAACGTCAATCCATTGTATACTGGAAACCTCACCTTATCCCTGATACCGTCACCGAGGTAGCCCAGGTCAAACAAATATTTGCTGTGCTGTTACGCACCTGGAACAATTCGCGAATCGCACCCAGTATACATGTCGTAAAATCCACCACTGGGCCCTGGGCGGCATCATTGGCCGACGGTAATATTTTACTGAGCATGGATGCCGTAAAAATTAGTTTATCCTTTGGTAAAAATCGCGCTCAACACCTGCTCGCCTTTGTGCTAGCCCATGAGCTGGCACATCAGCGCTCCGATGATCTTTGGCACCAGAAATTTTTTCGCCTAATCGGCACACAAACTCCCGAAAAACAAAAACAGCTGTTGCGCGGTATCGATAAACAGTGGTTAAGAGATATAGAACAAAAGGAAGCACAAGCAGATCACGATGCTCTCGTCATGATGGCTAGTGTCGGCTACGACCCTTTTCAAGTGAGCACCAACAATGATTTTTTTCGTACCTGGGTCGAACAAATATGGAAAAATTCTTGTGCGAGCACCCCAAGCACACACCCCGCTAAATCCGCCTGCGCAAAGGCAGAGACACGTAGTTTACGCGCCCAAACGCAATTAGAGACCACCGCAACTCAAACCACACTCTATGAACTAGCCTTACAATTCTTTGTGGCTGGCGACCTCACGCAGGCACGTAAGCTATTTAAAATTTATGGTAGAGAACTTCCCAGTCGTGCAGTCTATACGGGGATTGGCCTTACCTATCTGAGCGAAGCAATATCACTAAAACATGATAAAAAATTTATCCTGGCCACAAATGGGCTTGCATTCTATTACCCCATCGCATTAGACACAAGACCCGAGGCAGATAAAATTAGTACCGGCACTGACAATATGAAGCGTGGTGAACCCGTACAATTAAAAAAACAAACCGCACGAATTCACCAACTCGTCAGCGACGCTATCCATTACTTCGAACGCGCATCCAAGCTCGAACCCAATCATCGACACCCGTACTTGTTACTCTCAATCGCCTACTTAATTGACGACAACACATTCATGGCCAGGGGGATATTACAGGGAAAATATAAACCTACCTTTGGCACCGACTCAGCTTTTGAATTGATCCTGGCAATGACTACGGCACTCGAAGGCAAGACCCAGGCTGCTATAAAAAAATTACAACGACTAACACGGGCAGGGATCGAGCCCACCTCGAACAGCGACACCCTACCCGCTTCGTTAATTCAGTACACAGCAAACTATAATTTATCCCAACTCTATAAAAAGCAAAAACTCAAGAAGAAAAGTGTATTATTGTGGCAGCAACTAGCCAAACAATCCAAGCAAACTGGCGATACACTTTTGTTTCGTATGGCACTATCACAACTCAATGCGACCACCACACACGCTGTACCACTGTCACAATACCCAAGCATCCAATCACATCGACCCGGTGATGTTGTTGATTTTTCTGCCGTCACACAAAATAATCAACTCGCCGAGGTACGTCACAACGAGATATGGATTGAGGGAGAAAAGCGACTTTTGTTTCGGATACCCGACAGCGGCGCACGATTTTTTGTCAATTCAGAAAACAAAATATTGAATGCTTGGCAACAATGGAGCACAAATGCGACCATCGGTCGGTTATCGATGGGCGACCCGTCAGAGCGCGCCCACAAAGTATTCGGTATCCCCGATCGAGAAATATTTTTTACCCGTGGCACTTATCTTGCGTATGACAACTTTGGTTTCGGACTCTATATTGTCAATAACAAAATTTCTGGCTGGTTTCTCTACGGTAAGACTTAATTGGGCCCTAATGACTATTAATAATCAACAAATTCTGCTTGCAGAACAAGCGGCACAAGGTCAGGTCGCGGCACGCAAAGAAGTCTCCTTGATTGTTGATCCCATCGTGAGTTTCCAAACTCAACGATTTTGCAAACGATTCTGTAAGGAGCATCGCTTTCGGTATAGTTGCACCCTACCGCAACCCAACACGGGCTGCCCTGCAGATGCCCCCTTATGCGAATGGGGAAATGCAAGTTACGGATGGATGTTGCACGACCTCACACATGAAAAGCGACTACGCAAGTTCAGCGGGGCGAATGGCGCCAAGATCTACGATTATGCATTCAGTATAGCCAATTCATTGCCGTTCTATGAACGCTGGAAAGATTGGCGATTTAACCGACGTATCCACGTACCCACCTACATTCAAAATATGGCCCCGCATGCTAAGGATATCTTTTATGGTCTGCGCCAAGCTGAAACACTGGAATCGATCGCGCAGCGATTGCAACAGAGCATACCTGAGGTAAGTGCTATCGCAAGTAAGATAATGATCGAACTCACTAAACGGAATCGGTTACATATACTGCAGATAGAAAAAACCGTATCGCTAAGCGCTGGTGGAATGAATGATGAAGAAACCTTTTGTAACGACATCGATATCGCCATCGACGACCAAAGTGCAGAGTCCTTAGAATCGAGAGAGCAATTGCATAAAGCCTGGAATAGCCTATCGAGTATTGAACAATATATACTGGAAGCCCTATTAATCGAAGAACAAGACGCGAACGATATACTAGCGGCCTTAAAGTCCGAGGACATTCGCCTAAATCCGGATGTCCCCGCAGCAGACACGAATCGGCAACAACTCTATTATTTTCGTCGTAAAACCTTGGCAAAACTTCGAGAACGCATGTCTGTTGAAGGCGATTCGATAAATACGAATTAGTTTTTCAAATATTGATAAATATAGTGTCACCTTAAACATAGTTGAATTGACGATAGACTGGACAACCTTATAAACAAATAAAGCTGGTGAAATCCGCATGAATAACATAACTCACCCTGATACAGACAGCTTGCTTGGCTTCCTCGAACGACCCGAGGACAGTGAATTCGCCGAACTCAGTCTGCATCTAGCCACCTGCAATCATTGTCGAAATGAACTCATCGAAGTTTCCTCATTGAAGCAGCGGCTTTGTAATTACAAACATCGGGACCTTAGCAAGCCCAGTAAAACTGAAAAGACAAAAGACTCGCTATATGCCAATTTACATTTTGCTAGCCACAGTGAAGCGATGAGACAGGGGCTCGCAGCGCACGTGCTTAGATCTCCAGCAGACAGCATTAATAAAACTAGCTCAACATTTGACCCACACCCGTCAAATAACGCCGGTATACGCACAACGAAGTTATCAAACCCGAAGTTTTTTGCACACTTTCTTACCTATTTCCAGTGGCGCCCACCACTATGGTCTGCGCTTGCTATGACGGCACTATTATTGCTTACAGTTACCTACAATCTACAAGTTTTGACATTTAAACCATCAAGTCTAGATATTATCGCCTACCAGGACAACCCAGTGCTGACCTATACTTCCCAACGGGACGATAACCCGGGTTTGGGTTTCTTTAGTGATATACAAACATCTACAAAACGATTTTCAGGCATAACGATCACCCAAGAAAATTCGCACAATATTACCGTTACTTGGCCAAAAATTGAAAATAGTCGCAGCGCTACAATACGTTTATACCAATTATCAAAGGGTGATAGACAATTAGTAGATGAGCAAGAAGTGCCAGGTAACGAGGTAACATTTTCGATTGAGTCTTTAGAAACATTACAAGATGCTGCGCGCTTCGAATGGACGCTCAGTGGCACAACGACGGATAGAAAAGAATTTAGAACCAGTGGTGGATTTGTTATTGCCCGCCCCAAGTAAATAGGTAACCTCATGTATTATCGATCAACGTTCACCCATCGCGATTCTGTCAATCGTCGGCTAGCAAAGGGACACTGGTACGCCCTATTTCTGCTTGGCATAATGTTCGGTCCTACTGATGCCAGTTATGCACAATCTAGGGGCATCGCGCTTGAACCAGCCGAAAATATCGCTAAAACACCCTATCTACCCGGGCAGTTTCGTGCACTAATCATAGGCAACAATAAATATAATGATACGACGGGTCGCTGGCTGCCACTCAATACAGCGGCCACCGACGCCGCATCCGTGGAAAAACTCCTGCGTGATAAATACGGCTTTTCTGATATCACACGTTTGACCAATGCCACGCGCAGAGAAACGCTACTCGCGCTCTCGGATCTGTCGCAACGGGTATTACCCAACGACAGTGTTCTAGTATTTTATGCCGGACATGGATATATCGATGCCGCCACCAATAAGGGATTTTGGGTTCCAACCGACGCCGAGGGCACCGACCATACCACTTTTTTGCGCAACTCGACCATACGCGACGAGATCAGCATCATCGCCGACCGCAGTAAACATACCCTACTGATTGCTGACTCTTGTTTTAGTGGCACATTGCTGCGACGCGGCACCAGCCTGCCAGCCCCTGAGGCCATTACCGAAAAATATTACAATAAAGTCGCAAAAAAGAAGAGTGTGCAAATTATGACATCAGGCGGCATTGAGTTTGTTGACGATAATTATCGAAAATCCGGACATTCCCCCTTTACACATTTTTTGTTGAATGAATTGGAAAACAATAATAGCCCTATGGTAACGGTCAGCGAGCTTTCTGCCAACGTAACCAAGGCAGTCGCGAACAA
>JBGMRO010000039.1:6696-12026 GCA_048061555.1 Thiohalomonadales bacterium
AAGGTATTACCATGAAGTACATATTCATTATTCTCTTTGCCTACGCCGTGAGCACCAGTCAGGTAAGCGCCGCGGTAAAATATGATATTAGCCTTAAGCTATCACCAACCACATGGAGTGGCAGTAATGAAGACGCCGGAGGAGACTTTAATTCCAGTACGACACAAATAACCCTCGGCTTCGGAATTCAAAACGACCGACTCTATGGTAGGTTATCCTTGCGAGGTGGCACGTTTAGTTTCACTGACTCCGCCCCTGCACAAGAGTTTAAGACGGCCCGCGTCTTAACCCCCAACGTAGATATTGAACACGGTGAAACGGATCTGATTATTGGATATTATTTCTGGCAGCAAATATCTGTATTTGCCGACTATAAATCTTTCAAAAACGTATGGAAAAACTCCGACTACGAGATGTCCTACTCAGGCTTGGGTGTCGGTGTGTCGGGTTTTCATCCACTCAACCAGGCTTGGACGTTTTATGGCTCCGTAGGCTTCCTGTTTCCGTACAGCATCGAATCCAATGCTGGCAATATTGGAGATGGCAATGGATCGTCACTAGATCTTGGCTTTTCCTACCGTTGGATTACCCACGCCCAGGTTTCATTGGGTCTTAAGACACAAACTCAGCGTCTGGATTTTGATAATGGTAATCAACAATCCCACAATCGTGGGGAATTATACGTCGGAATTCAGTACCAGTTTTAAATTTTCGCTAAGCCACTTGTCTGCAACTGACAGGCCAGCTAGAATGTCGGCATGCGTTCGACTGGCATCCTCTGTACTACCACTCTACTGTGTGCTGCTGTGCTGTTCTCGGCTTGCGCCACAAATCACGTCCCAGACTCTACTGTGGCAGACTCTTCAGTGGCAAACTCTTTAGTGGCAGAGAAGGCCTTCCGCGTAGAGATCACCACGCACCTCGGAGATCAGCAAGAATACATAGATGGGGACGAAATCTCTTTTTTGCTAAACATCAATCGAGATGCGTATTTATTAATACTCTATAAAGATACGACACAGGATTTATGGCAGCTATTACCTAATGATTTTAATCGACAGTCTAAGTTTAAGGCAGGTATGTATATACCCATTCCTGGCACTGAGCAAAGCTATCGATTTCGCGCCTCAGCCCCGTTTGGTAGAGAGACCTTATTCGCCTATGCCGCCGATACACCCTTTCCTCCCCTGCCCAGTAAAATTTCTAAAAATGGCATACAGCTACTGGATACGACGATTGAAAAATTAGAGAAAATTCTACACGACTCAGCTTTCGACATAAAAAATAACATGGCCAAATCAACTCTTGATATTACAACCCAAAAACGGCCTTAACTATTGACCTTAATCTTTTATCCTAAACATCATGCAAATGCAGGCACAAAAAAAACCGCCCTTGCGCTAAGCAAGGGCGGTTTTTAGACAGATACGTTATTCTTGCTTTCTTTAATTTTAAGGTTGCACGTATGAAAAGTCAATCGATTGAAAATCCGCGATCGCAGTAACACCTGCAGTTACAAATTTTATACCCGGAATCATCTGGTCTAGGACAACGCCTTTAGAACGCGCGGTATTTTGACAAAAATAGATCTGCACACCTTTTGCCATAAGGTCTTCTACTTTTGATTGGAAAGGATTTGATTTTGCATGGGGGTTAGCCGCATCATTATTTAGCACTAACGAAAAACCACCACTATGTACCACTGCAACGATTTCATAATCACCACGCGCTATACCCGATGTGATTTCGTAGTCATTTATCGCATTAGTCATATTGCCAATGGCATAGGGTTTGGTACAGGCAGCATTTTTACACTGCTTATTAACTTGATATACAACCTTAATTTTTTTCCTTTTTTTAATGCAACGAGTCGCCTCAGCAGCACCGGCTCCGAATTCATCATCTAGTGACAAACCACTGACTAATCCTACCGGACAATCAACGGTATCAGTGGCGAAACTTTGCCCACTGAAAAATACGCCTACGGCGATTACTGCTAAGCCCAATTTTATCTTTGTACTAATCATAGTTCTACATCTCCTAATGGGTTCTAGTCCAATGCCTCAGGATGAAACCTTGGCCGTAGTCGTGAGTTTTACAAAAATAGTGTTGATTTTTTTTGATAGTCGTCCGTGAGTGTTATACGTTGTCCATAGGTTATATAATTAATATTCATTTTCAATTTAATCTTATTCTAAGACAAGTGAACACCTACATACTATATAATCCCTACCGATTATAAAATAATTATTTTAAATAAGGCGATCAATTTTTCTTGCCCATTATTGCTACAATAAGTCTATAAATAAGACAATAAATAGGCTATTCAGCCGTTTTTCGAAACAACTGTAGGCAAGAACGTTAGAATAGCTTTAAGCTATGCGAATTTTGATTACGTAGAATTTTTCGATCCAAGCGATAAATTACTCGTTTTTTTAGAATATCGCCATATCACCGCAACAATTTGATGTCGCAACCCTATATCGATACCTAATCGTCTTTTTATAAATTCACTCGACAACATTAAATTGTTTAACAACCATTTTTTCGTCACTAGCGCCCACCGTGACAATCTTATTTGTATTGGTTATGAAAATACTATGTGAACGATCATTTCTAGAATCTATCGCATGGCTAGAAAATCCCTCTAGCAACCCATCCGCTGAAAATCGCCAGATGATGTTGTCATTGAGTGTGCTACCGATGACTCTCTGACTGTTGGCATGGCTACTTGCAACGACGATCCGTCCGTCTGGCATGATGTTCATATCGCTGGTATTATCGAATTCTTTTACACCGCCAGTAGGGCTGTAAAAGTTGGCCGAGTCATCGGGGATGTAGAAGCCCTGTCGCTGCTGAGACTCAGTGTTCTCATACCTCATCGCACCAAATCCGGTAATGACATCAGTATCTAATAGACCGTTCGCGGTGAGGCGTAATAACACCATATTCGGTTTCTTATCTGATGTGCTATCGTCTCCGGTTTTAGCGGCCACCAGTATCTTGCCATCGGCGGTTAATGCGACGGTTTTTGCCCTACCAAATTCTTGTTTTTCTCTAGACAAACGATTGACGTCTGCCTGATGAAAAAAGCCAAGCTGTGTTCCGTTCGCATCATTTAACCCAAAGGCACCAATATCGAGTTCGCCTAGTGCAGTAAAACGCCATACGACCAATTGAGCCGTCGGCTTAAAGATAGTACTGGGATCAACATAACTACTCGTCCCAACCACGATCACTTTACCCTCTGTGGTGACTGCAACGGCGTATCCCTTATGGTTTCCCCAACCCGCAGCCTGCACTCGCGATGTATCGTCTAACAGGACGTAACCGCGACGACCTAGCTGAGGATCGACAGTACTAATAAGCGTCCCAAACCCGGTATCCAGGTCACCCTGTGGTGTGTACTTCCAAAGGTTCATTTTGGATTTAGACGAAAAAGGTCGTTGTACCCCTGTAACAAATATACTGCCATCATTGTTGAGTGCAACCCCCATTGCCGTGTAATCAACCCGCGCTCTGACGCTCGCAGGACCACTGTAGGTTTCAAAACCTAGGCGTTGACTTGGAATATTTACATTAATCGCACCGAAACTGGTATCCGGTTGCCCATCAGCGGTGTATTTCCAGATGACGCTGTCTTGTATGCTGCTAGCCCCAACACTGGTACCCACCACGATAATCTTGTCGTCTTTGGTAATCGCGACGGCATAAGCAATATCTACTTCATTTCTCGTTAGCCTATCGGGTACATCGCGTTTCCCAGAGGCGTTGTCATGGGTGATATAACCCTGTCTTTTGCTGTTATCCAAAGGATCGATTGGACCAAAGCCCGTACTAAGGTCAGTGTTTAAAACACCTTGCTCGGTATACTGCCAGATAGTCATATCGGTACTTTGAGTATCGCTATTCAAACTTTGCCCTACGACCACAAGACTATTGTTCGACATGACCGCCGAATCGTGCGCGACTTCTATTTTTCCTGTATCGGTATCAATAAAATCTGATACATATCCTAGTCGTTGGCTGGTGTTTGCGGGATCTACATTACCGAAAGTCGGATCTAATTGGGCTATGGGATGCACTAGGCGAACCGTCAGATCCACCAATTTACTAGAACTCTGACCATCATCCGCCAGTATACCCACAATGTAATCATCAGCATGAAGCGGGTAATTGAAGGTAGGTTGATTATTGAACTTCAGCAGGCCCGACGCAGAAATGTTAAACAATCTCGAATCGCCTCTTCCAGGTTGAATGCTGTAGGTAAAATCGGAGGTCCCATCTTCATCCTCAGCAGTTAATTGTAGAGAAAACAGGTTGTTCACATCAACGACCGTAGTGAGGGGGGAAGTGATGACAGGCGCGTCATTCGCATCGACGACGGTAACCATAACATCAAAATTTATAGACAACTCACCATCGGATAGGGTGACATTGAATTCGTAATCGTTGTCGGAATTCTTATCGGTGGGCTGCTCGAAATTTGGCGGATCTTCGAAGTATAATTGTCCCGTAATGTTGCGTACCCAAAATTTCTGCGAGTCAGTTGATTTGCTTATATTGAATATCAGACCATCTTCTTCCTTATCTGTGGCCAGGATATCCCCAACGTTCGTTGTATTCTCATCGACATCGAACCGATAACCACTAATTAAGGTTGGTGCCGTATTGGGCGTGGCATTGGGCCCGGTATTGATAATATTGATCTTTAAATCATAGGATACCGTGTTAGTTCCATCGTCGATATAGATGCGGGTTTCATAAACGTTGTCGCTATTCGCATCTAAAGGTAGCTCATAATCCGGCGCATTATTGAACGTTAGCACACCCGATGTCCCGCCAATGTTTAATAGTGCAGAATCGGCTACAGAGGTATCCAATGAATAGGTGAGAATTTTATTCTCTGGGTCATTTGCGGCGACGGTTAATACCTGTGTGCTATTTTCTTGCACATCGATGCTGTTAATTTTAGTGACAATAGGAGGGGCATTATCGCTTGGACTTGGCCCTAGACCACCTGGGCCGCCACTATTACCGTCGCCACTGCCTGAACATGCAGAGAACAAAATTAAAAACAATAACAGTAAAAGTCTAAGCAAGTGTTTCTTAATCATTTTGAAATACCCTAAATTAACATTATTAGCAATTTTGTAGAGATGGCCACAGCTACCAGAAAGGTGCACGCCATGACGAGGCTCAATGTTTAAAATGTGTTGTATTGATTACGTTAGCTGACACGTATAGATAGGGAATTTTGAAATGTTATTCTACCTCTACCTCTACCTCTACCTCTACCTCTACCTCTACCTCTACCTCTACCTCTACCT
>JBGMRO010000039.1:12126-13691 GCA_048061555.1 Thiohalomonadales bacterium
CTAAGATTCTATGGACTTGCGTGCAAACCTTAGTCGCTAGAACCTGAACACTATACATTAAATGCCCTGCTAATAATATCCTTCACATATCATCGTATATTCCATGCGATTGATTTATCAAAAACAGATAAGCCATAATCGGTTAATCCCCCATCAGATTGGTTAACGGATATAAGGAAATTTGTCGAGGATTTCATGATTAGCAAATATCTATTATCGGTATCGCAATCGATGACACCTTATGCACATGAGTAGTTAATAGTAACTAAAGTTACATAGATATCGCTCGCTATATAGTCGAACTCCACAAAACAAACGTAGATAATAGATGAACACTTTTTAGATAGCACTCTAGTCAATTGCTAAATGACCCAATTTAATCTGCAGCCCTGGGAGGGTGATAAGTGAAAAATATTGCACTAATTTTAATTCTGATGATATCAATAACCGGATGTGAACTCGAATTTGGTAAAACTAGTATTAGTAAATCACCCGCACAGACAGCACCTGAAATCGATACCAGCAAGACCGTGTATTTTGGTGTCCAGGCCCCCAGGGGTGAAGCGAACGCGATATCTAGATGGAGTGAATTCGGGCGCTATTTACAGACTAAGATCGGCAAATCCGTCAGTATCGTGCCATTAAAGCCAAATAAAACTGTCAGTAAAATGCAGTCCGGTGAAATCGATTTTATGCTGAGCAATCCTACGCTCGCAGCAGTGATGGTAAAAAAGGGTGAATCACTGCCCATCGCGACAATGAACAGGAAATCTGGACATCAATTGGCTGGGGTAATTATCTCTAAAAAGGGTAGTGGCATTACCAAGGCAAAAGACTTGATCGGCAAACGGGTAATGGGGTTTAAATTTAGGAAATCAGCCGCTGCATATATTTTTCAAGTCAAACATTTGATGGACCAAGGTATTGATCCCCACAAAGATTTCAAGGAATTTGTGCAGGCAAGCAAACAAGATCGTATCATCGATGCAGTTAAAGATGGTTCGATAGATGCGGGTTTTATTAAATCAGGACTGTTGGAGGCCGTCGCAGCAGAAGGTAAAATCTCTCTTGATGATTTCATCATCGTTGACCAGAAACACGACGATTTTCCCTTGCTACATACTACTGAACTCTATCCCTCATGGACGGTAACGGCGGGGAAGCATGTTGACGTGTCAATGGTCAAGGAAATTAAAAGTGCATTGTTAGATGTGCATTTTAATAAAATGGTGACCAAGGCTTCAAAAATCATGGGGTTTATTGAACCGGAGAATATGGACAGTTTGCTAGCCACACTTGAGCAATTGGGATTGATGAAATAGCTTTCTACAATTCATCAGCAATAGCAGCATCGACGAGTGGGTCACTAACGATTAACTTCGTCGTGCTGCTATTATCCTAGATTAATCACTAGTTCATCTAGTTTTTCCGTTCGCCAATGCCTCCCGCTACTTTTCTAACTGAAAGAATCGGCAATTCCCGTTAGCTCGGCGGCTTCATTTTCATATGATCCAGACTTGTTCCCGCCAGTTGAGCCATTTTGATCGTGCCATCGCCCATACATT
>JBGMRO010000040.1:0-4864 GCA_048061555.1 Thiohalomonadales bacterium
TATTGGATAACGGGACCGGCAGCGAGGCCATTTAAAGTAACAAAGTAGAACTACTATGTGAGCATTTAATCTTAAGATAAGTACTTCTAGTCCTGCAAACTATGCAGAACAAGAATTACTAAAAAATACGCGCAACGCAGATATTGGGGAAATAGACCGTTTGTGGATGGGCACTAGGTAGCTGGCGGCTCTACTATTATGCTTTAAAAAACTCGGAGACGAATTAGATTGAAAACAGTGTATATCGAATCATCTGTTATTAGCTACATTACTGCTCGACCAAGCAGAGATATTGTAGTTTCTGCACGTCAAACCATAACTGTCGAATGGTGGGAAGAATATAGATCAACGTTTGACACATTTATTTCTGAATTAGTAATAGAGGAAATTGGCTCAGGCGATATTATTGCCGCAAAAATGAGATTGTCTTTAGTCGAAAAAATACCCGTGCTGATAGCAACAGAAAATGCGAAAATATTAGCAAAAGCACTGCTTGTGGAAAACGCGGTTCCTGAGTCAAGTACAGAGGATGCTTTACATATTAGTATAGCCGCAGTTCAAAATATTGATTTTCTGCTTACCTGGAATTTTAGGCATATAAATAATGCGAATACACGAGAAAAAATATCTAAGGTAATTGCAGAGTTAGATTACACCTGCCCAGTGTTATGTTCACCCGAGGAACTGATCAATGAAAAATGACCCAATAGTCGAAGAAATACGCGCTTTCAGGGCTGCTCATGCCGCTAAATATGGTAATGATTTAGATCGAATATTTCAGGCAGTTAAAGAAAGTGAAAAAAAACACACGCATAAATTAGTAAATCGAGAAGTTAAACGTACATTACACAAGGGCATAGCTAACTAAAACAGACAGTGAAAAGTTAAGGTTATGATTAAAAGGTAACTGTGTGAAAAACATACTAATTCTGTTCTTATCATCACCCACGATATTTTCCATGTTGTGAAGTGTAAGTGTATAAATGCTTAACCTTATTTTTTTTCTACCACATGCTTCAACGGACTTATCGTAATCTCGTCAAAGACAAGCTGCGAGGGACTATTAATGATCAGTTGTACGGTATCGCAAAGCGTATCGATATCGATGGTATTCTCCGGTGATGGGCCGGGTTTGAATGCTAGGTTATTGTAGAAGGGCGTATCCAGCATACCCGGATTAATGATGCCAACTCGCACGTGGTTACGTGAGCATTCCTGTCGTAAGGCCTGCGAAAAACCGCGCAGTGCAAACTTGCTGGCGCAGTAGATACTGCCCTGTTGGGTGCCGCGCAGTGCTGCGTCGGAGCCTATAAAAAGTATGTTGCCCGATCGTTGTTGTTTTAATAAGGGTACAAATGTCTTACATAACATGATATGCGCGGTCAGATTGACATTGAGTTGGTCAAGGATTTGTTGATGGGAAAGTTGTTCTAGGGCGCCAAACTTGCCGAATCCGGCACAACATATTATACCGCTGAGTTGTTTGACCGATGGTTTTAGTTCCTCCATCGCGGCGATGCTAGTTTGCAGTTGGCTAAAGTCCATGCGGGTACAGAGAAAGTTTTTATTATTGGCTAGCGCACAGGACGTCACGTGCCTGCCAATACCAATGACGGTGTGATTGTTCTGCAATAACATGCTTGCTATCGCCAAGCCGAGGCCAGAACTTGCCCCGGTGACGATATAGGTGGAATCAGTCATTTTGGATTTTTATTGAGACAAAAAGAGTCATTTTATTCGAGAAAGACCGTTTTGTCATTAAATCCGTAAAATCCAGGTTACGGGCCTAATTTACCCAGGAGTCCTCGCCGGCGTCAAGGAAGTCACCGTCATTGTTTTTATCGCGTCTTTTTATTCCCGTCGATGTCAGCTCCATGACGCCATCGTCTGCTTGCCCGAGTTGCGGGGTGGCTTGAACAACAAAACAATTCGCTACCGGGCAAGTGGCGGTCGCGGCGAGCACGGTTGCCTTATAATATGACTCAGGGGAAGATACCGCCGCTGCACTATCGAAACCTAACTTCTGAAGATCGATTTTATATTCCCCGTCGCTATAAAGTGCCCTTTCCATGCGCGCCGAAATGTTAAGCAACAGTTCCTGCCCGTCGCTACGTTTACTTTTTAATATCGAGGCCTGATAACTTGGGAACGCGATGGATGCAATAATGGCAACAATGGCCAATGTCACCATGAGTTCGATTAAACTAAATCCCGACTGTCGTTGGTATTTCATGCCATAACTCCTTCGCATAACAGGTTCTTATTCCTTAAGGCTTTCATTGTATTTGTTCCTATCGAGTTTGATGGTTACGAAATTTAATCGGCGTGCAGTCCGAATACGCGCTGCGTATTCGGACTGCAATCAGTGCCAAAGCTAGTTATATATACGCCAGCTACTTTCGCCGCTCCTGACTGCCTCGTTATTTTCTTGCTCGATCTCGGTGATCTTGCCGTCTGAGGTTTGTATGAATGCCTTGGTGCTCTTGTCGGTCTCATAACCTTTACCCGTGTGTAAACTGGGTGAGAGCGCGGGTGTTGAACCGATGTTTAGCGTGGTTTCTATAAACGGATAAGTAACACCCTTGGTGGTTTTCTCACCGATGATGGCCTTACCACTAGCGGTCCCGGTGGTAAAGTAATTGACATGCAGCTCTGCGGTGCCGTCTACGGTACAGATAGCCGCAGAGGGTTTGTAGCTGGTATGATTTAACGTACCACCAAAGAGCGTCGCTTCACCGATAACCCGATTGCCCGCCAGTGAAAGATTGCGATACCAACCATTGACATAATTGCTATCAAATTGTTGCATGGCCTTATCCAAGTCGTCGAATAGGGGGTCGGCCGGTAGGGACAGGTTGCTAGTTTCGGCTTTGACGCCGGTCAAGGCCGTGGTGACAGACTCTACCTCGGCGTCGCTCACATTGACCATGTTGGTCGTGAGTGCGGTGGCCCAGGTAAGATCCCCGCTGGTATTTCTTGGCTCTTTTACACCGAACATATATTGCTGAGAATTGTCGGTGGCATCAAAGCGAGTGAAATAACGACCCGTCCCTGCAAAGATCCAGCGATTACCTGATGCATCTACCGAGCTGGCTGGTTTAGCCACTATCGGTGCACCTGGATTTAATAATTCAGTCGCTGCCCAGGCGCTTACTGCGATTTTGCTGCCATCCTCGTTTTGGGTCTGGATACGATACAATTTACCACCCCAAGGTATACCACTACCCGATACGGTACCAAAATAAATACTGCTGGCATTGTAGTCCAGGTTGTAATCAATCGCGGTAAGATCAGAGACAAAGCTATTGGCATCCGGCAAGGTCAAAATACCGCTTGAGCCAAAGTCTGTATCCAGAGACATGTTGGACAGATTGATTAGGAAGAGGCGTCCATTCTGGGTGCTAGCCGCGGTCTGTATCCCCGTGGATGTATTGCTCGGTCCCGATCCTAGCATGAGATAGAATACGCCATTGTGTACAAACGGGGCCGGTGTAGATGTCGTGAATCCGAGATTGGGATCAGTGAACTCTAGCAGCAATTTAGGTTCTTTCTCTGGGTTGGTGATATCCAGGATGAAAAAAGATGAGCGCAATGTGGTCGTGCCGACGGTAATTTCACCGCCGCCGAAGCGCATACCACCGACTAATACCGAACCCCACCCCTTCGGATGATCTGGATCGTCGGTAAATATTTTCGCATCGAATATCCTCGGCTGTAGATCGACACCGTAGATGTGATTACCGGTGGTCTGTCCGTACGACGGATCACTAATGTGTTTTAAGTGCGGCAACATGTTGTAGGGTATGTAGCTCCATATTTCGGTACCCAATTCGATTTGTGCAGTTCCTGCAGGGCCATTTTCATATTTTTTAAGCGTCGCATCATACCAACCGCCATTGAAGGCATGTAACACACCGTCGTTGGAACCGGCATAGATGACCTGACGTCGATTATTATATTGTTGCTTGAATGCTAGGTATTCGGTACTGACCGTAGCATTATCATAATAAATCAGGTGCAGGTTTTCCGCAGGACGGCCATAGGGTGTCGGGGTCGAGTAGACAACGTCGCCCAAGCGCCAGGTCTTGTTGGTATCAATCTGCCTAGAGCGGTATCCAGCCTGATCCTTGCCACGTATAAAATTGACTATTTCTGCGGCATTGGTGGCATCGGTCGCCTGTAGTAGCCCAAAATTTGAGGCGAAGGTACTGGCGATAAAGGGTTTGGCTTCACTGGGTTGAATAATGCCATCAGCATCGGCGTCTATACCGGTTAGCATGTAGCGGCTCTTGGAACCCACCGATAATGGGAATGACGCGGTTTGTGTCATGGCCTGTGTATTCGTGAGGTCTCTCAGCCATTCACCACCCGACCATAAATAGTCGATATCAAACAGGGTATTGGTAAATACCGATGTAGAGCAGGTCTTGCTTTGCGGGGCAGTCGGTCGAGTCGCCTTCGAGCTCGATAACTTGACCCGCACCGTTTGCGCCCCCTTGTCGAAACACATGTCGACGATGTTGTCGCTAGCGGGACCCTCCAGGACTTGGTCGCCATCGTCTTGATGGATCAGGCCCTCGGAATCGATAAACAGGCCATGTACGTCACCGGTCCATTTTACGTCATAGGTACTATTGGTCATGGTGGTATGAAATAAGGCTTGAAAAATAGCGCCTTCACCCGAACTCGATGCGGAGATTACCGACGCCGCACCACCGGAGGAGGCGCGCCGCTTTATGGATGCAAATGCGGCCGTGAGTTCACTCACCAATTCGTAACCGTCGTTGGCAAGATAAAAGGTATCGGGATTACAATCACCATCATCGTCCCATTCATTGACGGTGCATTTTCCGCCATCTATAAA
>JBGMRO010000040.1:4964-13644 GCA_048061555.1 Thiohalomonadales bacterium
TACAATCACCATCATCGTCCCATTCATTGACGGTGCATTTTCCGCCATCTATAAATGTTTGGTAATAGGTCTCAAAATTAGCAGGGTGGGCTGGGTCGGGTGCATTGTCGTCATCCTTATCCACAAAACCCCCGTTTGCCGCGGATTCACGCATACGTCTAGTGCTGAGATTATTGATCTCACCTTCACCTAGGGCGGCATAGACATAATAGGAGATAATTTCCTGGTGTTCGCTGAGATCCGAGCGGCAATCTTTATTGCGCAGGGCAAAGGCGACATCGTCTAACATATTATTTTCGGCGGTGCCTTCTAAAGCGCCGTCAGTAATCGTACTGCCACCAATCGAGCTCGGATTTGTATTATCCCAATCCCTATAAGGGGCACCGTCATTGAAGTGTAAGACGAACGTCTTCGCGCAACGCATCGTTTGACCGTATTCGGTGTAGTAGTAGGGGTCCCAGTCGTTGTTTATCTTGTATGATGGATAGGCGGTTGCACTGGCTTCGGTACCGTTATCATAATAATATTGGTGCCCGTTACGCGCATTATCTTTTTGACTGACGTAGCCATATATTTCATATAAGGTTTCCGCGATGGGCGTCGTACCCCAGATCAGCGGATGGTCTTCGATCACCGTGACGATATTGCTCAGCGGTGATTTGACATGGGTCTCGAGACAAATGTCATAGTTGGTACGTTTACTTAAAGGTAGATTGATATCTGGATAACAGGGATACAAAGTACCACCGTCTACTTTATTGCCGGTATACATAGAACTCGGTGAGCGAGTATGGTCATAGTTATATACCGCCATGCCAAAACGCATACCACCAGAGTTGTCCTGCACGATACCGGTGGGTTCGACCGGTACACCTAGGCGTATGTTTATGGTGGTGCCTAAAGTGGCGAAATAGGCCACATCTTCGGCGACATGGGTGGTTTCTGGATCACCGGATGTCTCTTCATCCATTTGCATGTCGACCGCAGATGCCGTGGTGACCGCATTACCATAACGCACACTAATGGTATTGTTTCCGTTAAATGTCTGTGTCGCTAGAGCAACTAGGGGTGTTGCTGGGAATGTGGTTGCAAAAGTTTCTGTATACCAGGCATCGGTCACCACGGAACCGGTACTGCCGATCTCGACCGGGATACCGCTGTTCGTGGTGGTACCGGTAATCGGGACGATGGCGACATAATGAATTTCTTCATTGACATGGACTTCCGTGTTAGATTCTTGTTCCTGCAGTGCTACCTCTAGCCCCCCTGCCGTTATTAATTGCATTCTGACCGTGACAGCCTCTTCCTCAGGGTCTGTTTCGTTGTAGGTACTTACCCCGGAGAATACAACCGGCGTTGAGGTTAAAGCGGAGGCGAATGCGACTGGTTCAAAGGTGGATTTGGTGGCACCGACGACTCTATTTGTGGTTACCGTACCCGCAGAGAATTCCAGTGTGCCACTATCTAGTGTTACAGAGTGATTACCGGCTTCAGCAACAATGTAAATAATATCCTCAGTGGTGTGATTGCCGTCCTTATAGTCCCATTCTTGTAGGCGAATACGAAAACCGCCATTGGTTCCTATCGCTGCTCCGACGTCTTTGACTCGTGCTATCGTTGGGTCAGCACCATTATATGAGACCGCCTGCGCGACAACGATGGGATTTGTGTAGTTATTAATGAATTCCACATCAATCCAGGGATCTGCGGGGGGGGTATCTTTAACGCCTTTCCGACTCAACGTCGCCCGCCCAACCTCCATTTCATCACTAATTTGCACCGCCTTCGCATTAGCCGACGTAGTCGGTTTAATAGACCCATTGGCCATCGTAAACTCTTGCCCATCAGGATAAGGGGCATAAGCAGAACTCAGTTTATACGACTTACGAAAGGAATAGTCATAGGGTTCGTTTTGCCCTTCTAATACATAGTAGGTATTACCACCAAAGACTTCACCGGCACGATCGTTCACCTTGCCACCGACCAGTACCTTACGTACGATGTCCATACGTCGCATAGACATCCAGTTTAGGAAATTTCCATCCCAGCCACCGGCGGCATCTTCTACAAAAAAGTTGTAAGCCTTGTTAAAGGTATATTTTTTGATGCTATCGAAATAACCAAAGTATTTTTTGGTGGGATCAAAGTCATCGTGTAGACCGGTCTTCCAGTTCCCGGCACCCATATCACGGTAGGCGACCGCCTTCATACTACCGGATATATCGAGCGCGATAATCACGTTAGGTTTGCCGGTATTTTCGGCCACAAACGGTGGTATCGCCGTGTAGCTCGACGAGGGTGCGGCTAGCACTGGCATCGAGAAAATTACTGCGAATAACAGCCCCAATAAGAAGGCGCCTTTTCTTTCTAAAAAGCTATTGAATAACTGAGTTGTGTGCGTCATCATTTTTTCACCTGCTTGTATTAATTGGGTACAATACGTAATTCAGTCGCGGTATTGGATCTCGCCCCTGATGCCATTAAACCGCGACTGCGGATTTCATAATAGATTCGAATAGAGGAGTTCACCCCCTTACCGACGCCATTCGCTGCACTGAGCATTGCGACACTAGAGCCGGGCGCGAGACCCTGTTGGGTTCGGAAAACGACAATATTTGCATTAATGTCACCGCCATCGACGAAGTCACTGTCAGCATTTGCATCTACTTGATAGGTCAAGTCTGGTACGAGTGTGTTGGGGAATGCGAAGTTTTCACCTGCGAGGTTATCATTGAGTGAAAGCGTGTCGTCTACGATCGTTACACCGCTGGGTAGCAAATTAACGACCGTCGGTGTCCATCCAGACTCATAGACAAATTCATTGACGACGTCGCCCACATTCTGCCGAGCGGCCTCGGAAGACTGAAATGCGCGTTCTTTCAATGCGCCATTGGTTGCCATTTTATAACCGATGCTGCTGTCTTGTGTGCTGACTACCGCAATCAGGGTCAAGGTGGTCAGAAATATCAGGCTGGTAATGAGTGCATAACCATTGCAATTATTTGTAGGCGTATTCATGAACGGGTCCTATTGCGAATTTGGATAACTTGATCGTAGCGTTTACGTCGGTATTCGTTATCGGCTGGCGTGTACTTAAGGTCAGTTAGTTGGTAAGAGTTGGCATCCTTATAATCCGGTTCTTTGGTATCAGAACGGGCGATAAAACTGACGTGTACACTGATAACCCTATTCCAATCAATTGGATCGTTCTGAAATTCATTGATATCAAAGGCAGAATTATACTGATCCAAAAAACCATCGTTATCGATATCGACACCGTAGAGAAATTGCATTTGTTCGATATTTTCTGCGACGATCTCCTCGACCACTTGTGGTGGAGTCGCGGTCTCTGAGGATAGGCGTAAGCGCGCCAATGAGGGTTTTGTATTCGTACAACCATTGACATCGGTTTCACTACAGGTCTTGAGATAATATAATTCAATCGCGAGTGGGTAGTTATATACGCCGTCGGGATTGGGTGTGGCGGGATTCGGTATACCTCCACCCAGGGCGACGGTGGTCAGTGGTGTTAATACTTTCGCGTTGCTAGTGATGCCACCACGAATAAATACAGTTTGGGCATAGTTTGGATTCGCCGCATTCTGCACCGAAGAATTAGGGATTAATTGCGATGAGTCGGCATAACGCACGACAATAATGTCACTACCGGCGACATAATCGGTTATACATCCGACGGGTAAAGTCGCCTCAGCGGCCTCTATTGTCGATATATCGCCAGCGCCCTCGTATCCCTGGATGCTATTGACAGTGGTATTACCGCCATTAGTGGAGGTTTGTAGTGCCCACGCACCGCCGCAACCCCCCTTTGCGGTAATACCTGCGATAATCGCCGCTGCATTGTTATCGAATTCGGTAGCCACGTCGGCGGTGGTCATGGAACCCCAATGATCGGCCATCATAATGCTATGATTCATACGTGTTAACGCCGACCGACCATTTTCTTGTAGCTCACCCAAAGAATCACTGACCTGATAGGCCCTTTTATTGCTGATAAAAATCTGCACCACACCCGCAGATAAAATACTACCGATGGTAATCGCGACCATGAGTTCCACCATGGATAAGCCTAGTTGCGACAGCGAGTGACGGATTCTTAAATGGGTCTTGTTCATATTATCGTCTCTCTTTATTAAGGTATAAATCGTACGACATGGGAATTGTTGACTACGGCTAATAATTTACCCGCCGAGTCTACTTGTCCCGGCATGGCAGGTTCTTGCCAAAAGATGCTGGCGGTAAAGGTGCCGTCGACATTTCTTGTAACGGTGCCGTTGACGGTGCCGTTGCCTGCATCATTCAGTTCAGACTTCGTGGTGGTGATCCAAGTTGCGGCGTCATAGGTGGCGAGTTGTGCGGGCGTGCAATTAGGGAAGCAGATCGGGTCTGTCTCGCTGCCGGTGATCGCGTCATAGGCCCCTTGGTTCACACCGAGCATGTTTGCGCGCATGCGTTCTATAATGTTTTGACTTTGGAATGTCGCTTGAGCGAGCAGGCTGGAGCCATAGTTTTGTCGCAGGCTGATCGTTTGCAGGCCCGCTACACCTAACATACCTATCGAAATGACCAGTACCGAAATCAGTACTTCGATTAGCGAAAATCCGTTTGCTGAACACCTTTTGTGTGCGCCTGCGTTGCGCCTTGTTCGTGGTGGTAGTCTATTTGTCATCGGGGATATTTCCATTAACAATTACGTGAATTAATCTTGCCGCGACCCGTCAGAGTCACCCTGATTTCTTTCGATTGTTTGCCAGTACAATTGTTCATGATCAGGGTCAGCGTCACCGCCGAGGCCACATCACCCGAGGGTAAATACTGTAAGGTCGTGCCGGTACTGGTCAGGGTAGAGGCCCCACTCAGGCTGCTCATGACTTTTATCATTACGTCATTGGTATCAAAGGTACCAATGGTTCCGGTCACGTCGCTGAAGACAAGTGCCCCGGTGGCCCAATTGTTACTGTTACTACAGGTCTCAGGGTCTGTTCTAGGGTTCGCACGTGGGCATAGGGTCATGCGCTGGCTACGTTTGATCGCCTCACTTCGAGTAAGCTTAATCGCGCTGAGAACTTCATTGGCCTGTGAAGTCGCTCGATTATTTTTCACCAAGGCATTGAAACTCGGTAGCGCGACGGTAGTGATGATCGCAGCGATACTTAATACAACGACTAGTTCGATTAGGGTAAAACCCGCTTTATGGGACATATCAATACGCTATTTTGCCAATTTACTGGATAACTAATCGACCTATCGCTTATAAAACGATAGGTCGTTCATCGCATATTTGTTACCGTTTATCGGTAGTTTGGCTTTTAGTGGAGGGAATGTGACCGCAGTCACGCTAGAAATGAGAATTGTGGCAAGTTGTTGGGGGAAATCGACTTAAGTGGTTACTTTTACCATTTATATTGTTGATACAGCTATCTAGACTATTGTGGGGTCGTTTATTAGTTTCTATGCTTAAGGTTTTCGGACAAAAGTATAAAAACATGAGGTCCAAAAATTTAAAAACAGGGGAAATAGTTTGACCGCGGGATGTATTTGAGCAACTCAGACTCACAGAAGGCATGCATGGGCATGGACAATTCTTCTGCATAGGCTACTAGTTTGTTTTTTGTATCAAACTGGCGGGCAAAGAGTGCCTGCTCGGGATACAAGGCGCTGATTTTTTTAAAATAAGTTTTGGGTAGTCGAAGACTGCCCAGACTGACAGAATGAATAGTATCTACGTCGAGCTGACTAAAGACCTGTTTGAACAAGCGACTATAACGCTGCTCATAATCCGGTTGGTAGATCACGGGGTCAAAACGCAGACCGATAGGCCAGCCGTGTTTTTGTAATTTTTGTAAGGCATCTAGGCGTTTTTGTAAGCTCGGTGTCTTGTGTTCGACCTCTGCGATGGTTTGTGGGTCGGCTAGGCTAAAGGCAACAATACAATTTTGTAGCGCCGGCACAGACAGCAGGTGACGAATCTGGGTGCTCTTGGTGCGTAGCTCTAGAAAGGCCTGCGGGTGTTGATCAAATAGGGGCAGTATATTTTCGATAAATCCGCTAATGGGTTCTAACGCGAGACTATCGCAGTCATAACCCGAAAAAAAGTAGACTGGGGCGTCGGGGTGTCTTAGCAGGGTATCGTGAATCGATTGTTGAATATCCGCGTAATTGACAAATAAAACATTGTGGGCAGAATTGTACATGCCCTGTAAAAAACAATAGCGGCAATCATAGATGCAGTTCAACATATGTGAGAAATAATAATTGTGTTGGCCGCCGATATTATATTCGGCCGGGGCAGGCAGTACTAACTTACCCTTTTTTTGCGCTAAAATTAGGGCCGGCATTCGTTTTTGAATTCGAAAATTTTGGTTGTGTCGATTGAATATTTCGCCGTAGTGCATACATTCGATATGCGGTAGCTTAGGGAATTTATCTAGGATGTGTCTTGTTTGCGGGTGATTGCCGATAGCCTGCTCAAAATAGATAGCGGAAAACATATTATTGACCCTTAGTCGTCAAGTGGCCATTTTTCCGACTAAATGTATCTACATGGCGAGTCAGCTCGCGCAAACATTGTTTTGAGTCTATAAAATTATCCGTGGGAAAAATCGTCAGCAAGGACGCTTCGGTTAAGGCAAACCAGCGCCTGAGTATGTTCTTGAGTTGCGTTTGTTGGCTAACTGTAAAATGTAAATCGCGCAGATAGTCTGCATATTCTTGCGGTTCGCGGTTGATGTCTCGGTAGGTCTCAATTTCCCGGCACAAGTCTTTAACAAGATATTCAATCGGGTCGATGTTTTGTTTAAGTAATTTGTGCGTATCTTTTTTGTTAAATTCTTTTATGTTTTTAGCTTTATTATCAGAAACAATTTTAAAGCTTTGTATAAACTCAATGGTCGTAAATCGAGAAACACTGCTAAAAAACCCAGAGGCCTCCATGTCATAGAGGCACGCCTGTGAATAATCGGTTTCGGCTTTGTCGACACTCATCAAGGCTTGTGTCGCTATGCTCCCTTTTAAGCCCATGTCAGGGAAGAAGGTTTCCTGCGTATGTGCATCGGTAATCTTGTGACACAATAATCCATTTCCAATAGTTTGTGTAGGGTGCCCTGCAATTCCGACATTTAACCAGGCCGACTTATCGATCTGATATTTTCCAGCGATGTATGCCGTCGCACTGGCGGCATTTAACTTTCCGGGACCGGTTTCGATTAAGGCGAGTCTATCGTTCTGATAGTAGTTAAGCCGGGACAATCGTGTATTTTTTTTTAATGTAAAATGCTCGATGAGTGTCAATGCCTCTTGATGGTAGGCGCAAACAAATATAAGCAGGGGATTGTCTGTGTGATAAGATTGCGGAACGGTCGTATGCATAGTGGTTGTGTGCAGTAGATTTGGCTACTGATAGGGTTTATTGGATCGTGTTTATTAATTGCCGGTAGTATTCTACAAGTTCTGAATTGTCTCTCTTTATTCCGCCCTTGATCAATATATTACATTTTTTAGTAAATATTTCGAGTGTTAGTTGTCTGTCATCTGCCTCGAGTTGTGTATTATTCAGCATTTTTAGTAAGGCCTTAATCCGAAAGCGATCCATACCCCAGTATTGTAGCGAAAGTTGGTCATTGTGTCCTGCGTAACGGGTGACTAATTTTTCATGCAAGTATAGAACGGGGTAAAAGGCGCAAATACGTAACCACAGATCGTAGTCCTCGCAGGCCGGTAGTTCATGGTC
Organism: Thiohalomonadales bacterium; assembly: GCA_048061555.1. Taxonomy (GTDB): domain Bacteria; phylum Pseudomonadota; class Gammaproteobacteria; order SZUA-152; family SZUA-152; genus JBGMRO01. The sequence goes on from JBGMRO010000040.1 coordinate 12,712, forward strand.
AAATACGCCGACTTGTTCGAGCACCGATCTATGGATTAGTACGGTGGAGGGGGACATGGCACATAAAGGTAAACAATGTGCGTAGATATGGCCACCTTTTTTTCTGTGTTTATGCATGGGGTTTACTCGTACACCGTGCCGCATCCAAATTTCATCGCTATGACAAACTTTGTAAGAGGGCTGTTCACGTAGGGCCTCGATTTGCCGTTGTAATTTTTGTGGTGACCATTCATCGTCCGAGTCCAATAAGGCAATCCATTCACCTTGTGCCTGTGCGATGCCTCTATTTCTCGCCGCACTGACGCCGTTTTGTGTCGTGCGAATGTGTTCGATAGATTGATATTTTGTTCGCATGATGTTTGCGGTATCATCATTTGAACCGTCGTTGATGACAATAACCTGACTGGCCGGTAATGTTTGTGCCAGTACGGAGTCTATGGCCCTTGGCAACAGGTCAGCGCGATTGTAGGTGGGGATTATGACAGAGACGGTATATTTGTCCATTGGATGATCGATACTTTTGTTACAATATATTTGCTGTTAAATTGAAGTGTAAATGGAAGGCATTTTAACCCGCCCAAGCATTATTGTGTAGTGACTAATCTTAACCTAGTGCCCGTCCACTAACCTAGCGGAGGTGACATATCGGAATATTACACTGGCCTGCGGAAACAGTCGCGCTATCCTCGTTATCACCTGCCGATTTTTCGCAAGCCGATAGCAATCTTATATTGGATTTTCATGGTGACCCTTTGGGTGCCGAGTTTTGTTTATTCTCTGACGGAAATCACCATATGGCGTTGGGTGAGGCGATCGCGGCATTCTGTGCGGCCGAACCTGCGCTCAGTGGGGTTTTCTATTTGACCTTGCCGCCGCCTGCACTGCTCAAGATACTACAGGCGGGTTCGGTCAGAATAGCCAATATTCAATTTC
>JBGMRO010000041.1:0-13570 GCA_048061555.1 Thiohalomonadales bacterium
CCTAGATGACGCAACATCATCTCTGCCGACAGGATTAATGAGCCAGGGTTGACCTTGTCTTGTCCGGCATATTTTGGTGCTGTGCCATGTGTCGCCTCAAACATCGCGATACTGTCTGATAAGTTGGCCCCTGGCGCGATGCCGATGCCACCCACCTGGGCCGCTAGGGCGTCAGAAATATAATCACCATTTAAATTGAGTGTCGCGATAACATCGTATTCCTCGGGACGTAATAATATTTGCTGCAAAAAGGCGTCGGCGATGACGTCTTTGATAATGATATCCTTTCCATTATTGGGGTTTTTCATCACACACCACGGACCACCGTCAATTTCCTTTGCGGCATAGGTCTCTTTCGCGTACTCATAACCCCAGCTTTTAAAGGCACCTTCGGTAAACTTCATAATGTTACCTTTGTGCACCAAGGTCACTGAATCTCTGTTGTTATCTATCGCGTACTGAAAGGCCTTAGCGACGAGTCTCTGTGTACCCTGCTTGGATACCGGTTTTATCCCAATGCCTGAGCTTGCAGGAAAACGTATCTTGGTAACACCCATGGTATCTTGCAAAAACTTGATGACTTGTTGTGCCTCAGGCGACTCGGCCTGCCATTCGATGCCGGCATAGATGTCCTCAGAGTTCTCTCGAAAAATGACCATATCGGTATTCTCAGGTTCTTTGAGCGGACTTGGGGTACCGGCATAGTAGCGTATGGGTCGGAGGCACACAAAAAGGTCAAGCTCCTGACGTAGCGCGACGTTCAGCGAACGCATGCCACCACCTACGGGCGTGGTCAAGGGTCCCTTAATAGAAACGCAATATTCTCGTACTGCGCGTAGCGTCTCTGTGGGTAACCACGTATCGTCACCATAGACCTGAGTGGCCTTTTCACCGGCATAGACCTCCATCCAGGCAATCTTTCGTTTACCTGCATAGGCCTTCTCCACAGCCGCATCGGTAACCCTATGCATCGCCGGTGTAACATCTACACCGATGCCATCGCCTTCGATAAAAGGGATAATAGGTTTATCTGGGACATTCAGCGAATGATCAGGATTGCTGCTGATTGACTGACCTTCGGGCACAACGATTTTTTCAAACGCCTGATTTTGGGACACTATTTTTCTCCATATCTAAATATACCTAAAACATCGATTCAGCCAATGGCATCTACATTACCGATTTTGGTCTATTTTATCATTTTCTGAGATTGAGCGCGAAATGGCTCGTGGGATATTGATTTTTACTTATTTATTTCAGGAATCGATCTAGCGTGGTAAGTACCCGACTAGAGCCCCAATTGGCTGATATTACCTTTTTGTTTTATGGGTATTTTGCCTTCTCTATTGGCCTTACCGATGGAATTTAGCGCCTGCCGTAAGTCTTTGCGTTCTTTATCGCGCAATGATATCAAACCATTCACCTCGTAGTCGCCTGCGGGTGTGAGGCTAAAGTCAGTCTGTAAATCTATCGGTCCACCTTTGTCCTTAACCGTGCCTGAGATTAAATCGTCTGCTTGCACGATGTCCAGGTGATAATTACCCAATGACATTTTTTTAAGCAGGCTAATCTCGGCATCGTGCCACTCTAGACTACCACTGGCAGCGGTAATATTATTGCCATCTGAATATAATTCATCCATTTTGATACTGAGTTTACCACCCGGTTTCAGGGCTGCCGCATTCTTCAGCAGTGGCGTAATCGTTTCCACCGGTAACCAGGCGTCTAGGTCTTTGACAAAATAACCGCTCAACAGGGAGTAACCCGCTTGGCCCTTGCCATAACCATCCACGATTGAGAATTCCCAGTTTAAGGCAATTTGCCCCAAGATTAAATTGAGTGGTTGCACTGACCACTTAATGGGTTGTAGCTTTTGATTCGCATAGACTGCGCTGCTGGCCCTACCCGACCAAATACTGCCCTCAAATCCGCTTACGTTTAACGCGACATCCTGCCCAAAATATTCCTTCCAATACGCGTAGACAATACCGGCCGGAAACGTCACCAATAAAAATATGAAATAAAAACTCACGCCTATTATTATGTATCGCGTCATGTCACTTGACCCTGCACTTCACGTCCAATGTTGATGGCTTCGCTGTTTGAATTTTGTATGGATTTTTCATCTTCATGGCCGAGTTAGGATTATTGGCTTGCGCCTTCAAAGACTAAGCGTGCATTCACTAACCCATTGGTGCCCTGTTTTTGTATCGAGCTACTCACCAGGGTGATGCCCTGTTGTTGTTGCAATAATTCTAACCAGCGGATTACGGTATCGAAAGGGGCGTCTTCAAGTCTGACACGGGCCTTATTATTACCATCGGGCCTGACCTGCTTCAAGTTTTTCGATAACTTTATCTGCTTTGCGGTTTTATCGACCACACCTAAAATCGATTGATTCCCTCGCCCCGCAGATGGCGCCATGGTGGCCCTTAATACGCGGACTTCGGCTGCATGTTGCTCCATCCATGCAACCAGTTTCTCGTACTTTTCAGAATTTTTTTTAGCACTTTTATAATTCTCTGCGAGCGGTTCCCAGAGCAGTAGGTAAATGAGCATAAGTCCGAGCGCAATGCCGCCAAACATGAGCATACGCTTTTCTTTCTGCTGTAAATTTTCATACCAGTCTTTCATTATTTATCTTTTCTTATTCCTCTTTTACTCTTCATCATTAAGTTAGGAGAACGTCAACCCTTAGATTTGATTTGAATTCGGCTGTCCACCTTGCCGTCTTTCGAAGAGGCCGAAACAATCTCGACTTCGATGCTGCCGACGTTGAGCAGACGGGACTTTAATTCATCCAGTGATTGTAAATCGGCGATCTCCATATCAATATCCAGTTTGTTGGACTTAAAACGTAGGTTGTTTATCTTCAGTGTGGGAGTATCGCGCAACACCCCGCCGGCCTTATTCAGCAACGTCAGGAAACCACCAGCGCTACCTTGCCCGCGCTTGAGCTTCTTGATCGCGTTCTCCATTTGTCGTTTTGGGTCCACGATGTTTTTTGCGGTGGGAAAGGCCTGTTTGTATATCGCCACCACCTGTAGGCGCAAGGCCTGCTCTTTTGCGGATAGACGCTGATAGTCCGCGATAAACAAACCGAGCTGCAGAAATAACCAAATAGAGATTATTGCAGCAGCGGGTATCCAGGGTTTGAGTAGTTTTTCGAGCTGTTCCTTGCGACTGAACTCGCCCTGCAAAACATTAATGGCGTCTTGCACGACATAATTTTGGGCCAAATAAGACAGGCGGTCCGTACTGTCCATTTGTACCGTGCAATCAACTTCCATGTGACCGCACACCTCCTGGATGGAAGAAATCACCCCTGAATCGTCGAGGTAATACTCATCTGCCTCGGTATTCGCTGCACTGATACCGGGCACCGTATCATCAGATATCGACAGTGTATCCAATTCATCGGGATCGAGCGCTTCATCCATGCTGTCATCAACCCGCGCAGGTAAAATCGTATCTGCAGAGACATTCAGGGTGACATCGTCCGCATCTAACAGTGGCAGTTCTTGGTTATTTGATGTCAGATCATCGGCATAGCTAAAAGGATTATCGTCGCCACTGTTGGCATTGGCGCTCTCGCTTAGATCCACGTCAAAGTCTTCATTCACCTGCAAATCAGGCAGGCTCGCCAAAGACGTTGTTGCGGTTTGCCTGCCCTGCTCATGGACCACGATCGATAGCGTCTTGGGTCGATGCTCAGGTTCCAATCGCTCTAACAATATCCGTAACATCATCGCTATATTTTGCACCTCTATACCCATACCGGCTTGCTCGTCGATGCGAAGACCGGCCACGGCCAGCGCCGAGGTATCGTGTAAGTGCAGCGTCCAGCCCTCTTCGGTTAACGGTATACCGTAGACATCCGACGTTAAGTAATCGGGATGCAGGCCAGCGGTCTTTAGCTGTGCCAACCATAGCCGAATCTGTTCCTTGCTGCACACGGCCACACCCAGCTCGCCGGTTTCATAACGTTCACCAATGGCAAAATGCAGAGAATCTAGATCGGCCGCAAGATTCTCCTCCATCGCAAATGGCACGGCGCGTAGCAGTCTTTGATTGTTCATGGCGGGTAGGTTGACTTCACTCAATAAGACGTCTCTGGCATGTACCAACAAGATGACCTTATGACCCTGCGCCTGCTTGGCCGCCTGCTTAAGGCTGCCACGCACGACCTCTGACACATCACCCGATTTTGAGACGACGACCCACGCGGCCTCATGCAGTGACTCTGAATCAAAATAGAGCATAAGATGACTATTGGCCATTAGTAGACCCCAATGCCACGGCGCAGGGTTTTTATCGTGCCGGCGCTGGCAGCGTTGGATGCATTCGCCGGGCGCTGTATGAGACTCTTGACTATTAGGCTTGCCGTACCAATTTCGGCTGCTGCGGTCACTTCGAAATATTCGCTTTTTATGTCTAGATTAAGTTTGTCTAAAGCTCTAATAAATGTATCCCGCGCTTTTTTTTCAGCGGGTACAGTGCTTCTAGGATTATCTTTTATGCCGGCTATTTCCGCGATTTCTTCCCCAATTTTATTTTTATTCTTGAATGGCTCACTGGTTTCACCCGTCTGTCTAGCAACAATTTGTTGCGCAATAGCGGCTGTAATTTTTTCATGCAGGCTCATTAGCACTTCCACCGAGGCCGTATTCACATTAATCTTGGCTCCACGCGGCAGCACATTGACGAACGCCGCTTTGCCGCGTGGCAGCAGCAGATCCAGATCCCTTTCTTTGCCTTCTTCTGTTTCTTCCACGTAAAAACCTATAATCACCTGTAATTCACTGAGACTCACCATCGCGGTATTACCTGCCCGATGCGGTCTATCGAGGCTCAAGTAGTCCAAATCTTCCGCGCCACCATTGCTTGGGGTGTCATTTTTATCTATCCAATCCGCGACACCCGCAGCGGCCGCGTCCGGTCTCTTAAGATTCAGTATGTTTGCGCCCAGCAGTCGCCTAAAGGCGGCGAAATAGGCCGGGTTGACGATACCGGCATCGTCCACAAGGTTGTTCAGCGGAAACGCACCATTTAAATCAATCATGCTACCCGCGATCGAGCCCCCTTGTACCGGCGTCGGCGGCAACGGTTGGGCCCAGATATCATCGCGGGTATCGACGGCAAGGTCTGGGTCCTGCGCTAATACTGCTTTGGCGAATACCTCGGCGGACAGTGCATATAAATAGGCCTGGTCGCTGTGGAGTATATTCGCCGTACGACGCATGTCGAGTGCCTGTTTCGCAGCCATCGCCACAGCCACGATCGATACCATGGCCGTAATCAATACCGCCGTGATCAATGCAACACCAGACTGTTGTCGGCTAGCGCTATGCCTAAAAGGCCGTAGTATACCCGAAGCGGGCTTATGTGGCTGACTCATGGTGATATTTCCTATCCGGGCAACGCAAATAGGCGCACGATGTCGCCAAATTGCTCGTGCTCCAGGGTGATCTCTATGGCCATCGGTAAAGGCTCGGCCGGCGCATTTGCGGCTCCAGAGGTTTGATCAGGCCAGCTATCATGCCATTTGTTGCCCCGGTCTAGAAAGCGCAGACTAATGTTTTTCACCCCTTTTAGCATTTTTTGCTTTAATAACGGTGTATCCTGCGCGCGGTCCAAGGCGGTCCAGTAGGACCGAATTAGTGTCTCATCTTTCAGGCTCCAGGCCACCCGCTGCAGATTACTGCGCGGAAAATTGGCCGGATTGCGCCATCCTGTTCGCGTAAACTCAAACAGGTAATCACCAAAGGAATTACCGACCAATGCGGGTAGCGGTTGTTCGGAGCCGTACTCGTCCCTCACCGGACGATTAACGGCCTGTATAATGTCTCGACCCATAAAGGTGAATGCTCGCTGCAGATCTACGAGTCGTTCCGACTGAGCATCGGTACGGCTACGCATAATCAAGACATTATTTAGGCCGCCATACGCCATCGCCGCAAGCATTGCAAATATAGAAATCGATACAATGAGTTCAAGCAGGGTAAAACCATGCTCGCCACGACGGTAGGGTTGACCGCGTAATAAACGCTCGCTGGGCCCTACGGAACAGGCCTGAAAAGATCGCAGGACTCGCATCATCGTTATATTGAACAAATCCTATTTAGTCGTAACCATAGTACGCAAGGTCACGATTGGAGATTCGTCGTCTTCGTTGACCTTGACACGCACATCTGCAAATTTAAATTTTCCGGTTTTATCGGCGGTATTGGATAGCTCGATCGTCCAATACCATTCATGTCCCGCCATTTCCTCACTGCCACGTTTGGTCGAAGGTGCTTTACTGCCGCTCACTTGTATCTTCGCCATCTGATTCATGGCGACCCAATGTGCGAAGGTACGCTCCTGTAAACCTGAGGCGTTTCGAATACTGCCGGCCATTGAGGTCATAACCGCGGCCAAGCCGATCGCCAAGACCATGAGAGCCACCATGATTTCGATCAAGGTGAAACCAGGTTGACCGCGCACTGCCTTTATGTGGCGCAGATTAAAACGACCATCCATCGGCGTCTTGCCCCTCCTCCTGACTGGAATTGGGGGTTCTATAGGCAATATCGCCACTGAATGTCGCCTCTATTGTATATTCACGTTTGCTTCCGTCATCCAGGCTTAGGGTGAGCTTGAAGGGGGTAATCTCGCCGCTGGACAGTATATAAATATCTACCGGGGTCTTGCCTTTGTCGGCCTTGGCGGCCGCCTCTTGGGCCGGGCTGAGTTTGGCTACCGCGGGTTTTTCTACGGCATCGTCCAACAAGCCCTCGGTTCTCAGTCCGGTATCCTCTTCGACGGATTCCTGTTGGCCACTGGTGGCGCTCTGTAACAATTCGACCTCTTGGCCTTCGACCTCCAATACGAGTTTTATATCGGGGTCGAGCTCACGGCGACGAAATATTTTATCGGCATCGATAGGCACAAATTTTCCGGCACTCGCATCCAGACCGAGAAAGACATAATCTATCACGGCAAAGCGTACCGCATACTCCCGCGACTGCATAATGGCTTCGTCGCTGGCAAGCTTGATCAGGTGGTGTATACGCTTGGCCTCGGTCTCAAGACGTTGGTCAGAATGTTGTCCTAAAGACAGGCCGCCAAATGAAATAATAATACCAATAATCGTTACCACGACCATCAATTCCATTAGGGTAAAACCAGATTGCATCCGGCTTGTCCCCAAACAGTGCCTAATGGTCACGGTATTACACTCAGCGTCTCTAATGTAGCGCCCATCCAAAAACGGTCTATTTCTCCAATCTCATCGTTGTGCCGATTCTTTAAATGCTCACATATTAGTATATGCTGCGCTTCAAAAAATCGGTACGCCTCGATCTTGGCGAAATATCCTCGTTTGTGGGCGGGCACTAATCTAGATTGTAACCTATTGAGTATGGCTCTACCCTGTTGTAATACTGTCATATTCAGACACAGGTTTACTGCAAATCGCTGTTCTTGATGTCTGCATTCAAACCTTCCCCCCCTAATGCGCCATCGGCACCAAAGGACAGGATCTCGACATCAGAGCCATCAGAGGTGAGATATTGATAGGCATTGCCCCAAGGATCTTTTGGCAACCGGTCCATGTATTTTTTCCAATTCCTGGGTTCGGGAGAACCACTAGGCTTGCTGACCAAGGCCTCTAGACCTTGATCTGTCGAGGGATAATTAAAATTGTCTAATTTATACAGGTTCAAGGCGCTTTCCATGGCGCGTATATCTTGTCTAGCCTTGGTTTGACGGGCCGCATCGGGTCTATCCATCACCCGTGGCACCACAATTGCGGCTAAAATACCCAGGATAATCACTACGACCATGACCTCAATTAATGTAAAACCACTATTCTTGGATCGTTTTTGCTCGGGTTTTAACGCTCGATTATTGGAATATTGCACTTCTTTCTCCATTGTCATGAATATATTATCCGGTAATTCCTACATTAATTATTATGAATTTTACTGTTTGTTTGACTGTTTGTTTAATAAACGTCCGATACAATATGCCTATATAACAAATTTGTGCCCAATTCTGTCACAATTGTTTCTCATTGGGCCGATTTTCCCAAGCATATTCGTAAAAAACCTTGTTTAATATGGGCATAAATTATTATGAAATTAATTTACCATAATAAAAGCTTATCATTATAGACCTTAACACCTAAAGTCAAAATAGAAAGTCGTTACAAGCATTATAATCACAGCCCAACAACGCCGAGATTTCCAAACGAACCCCGATATAAATCGAGCAGGTATTAAATTATAATGGTTTAACTCAAGACGAGCTATTATGCGCACCGCGCAGCAGATACTATCAGAATTGCACCGAAACTAATTGTGCTTATTTAATACGAATGGTGCAAACTTAAAAAAAGCGCTGCTACTGGGTATCTTTTTATGTATGGTATTCAAATATCTTATAGCCCAGTGCCGTAGTGTCCAAAAAGTTAGCTAAAGCAATCTGCACAGCGAAGATCGAATAGCAGAAAATAAACTTGCAATATTGAAACAACAATAACCGCTAAATAATGAAAAATACATTACCTTCACCCTCGCAATTATTTTTTCGTCAACATGGTTTCGCGCTCGGCGTAGTCCTTATTGTGACCACATTAGGCGCCATAGGTTCCGACGTCAACCTATGGCTGCGCTATGATCGTACCGCTATTTACGCAGGCGATTATTGGCGTATTCTGACTGGACACTTTGTCCACTTGACCTGGATGCATCTCGTCATGAACGTCATCGGGTTCCTGCTCATCTGGGTATTATTCGGCAAGCTTATCGGCTCACTCACGTGGTTAATCTCGACACTGCTAAGCGCGCTCATGATTAGTTTCGCCCTGCTGTATTTTAATCCCGATTTGTTTTGGTACGTGGGCTTTTCAGGGGTCCTGCATGGCCTTTTTGTAATCGGTTGTCTGCACGACATCCAAGTCAGGCACGCAGATGGCCAGCTATTACTGGCGGCGATTGTGGCTAAACTAGCCTGGGAACAATACGCAGGGCCATTGCCCGGATCAGAAGCAGCTGCAGGGGGTAATGTGATTGTGGATGCCCATCTTTACGGTGCTATTAGCGGTGTACTTATCGTCAGTGTTTTATTCTTGATCCCAAACCACAAGATCAATACACCACCGATCCCCCGCACCAAATAGCCGCACCGCTAACAAGACGTGAGTGAAATTCGAGCTATTGCAACCTATTGCGAGGAATTGCAATCCTGCCACGGAGGAAATAGGACGTGCAATTTGCAGGGAAACCTATTCGTGATGGGTATATTACCCTTTAGCGCAGGACCATATTATCACGGTGGATCAATTCTGCATCATCGACATAACCCAGTATTGACTCTATTTTCTCACTGGGCTGGCCCAGCAATTGTCTGGCTTCAGCCGCGCTGTAATTAACGAGACCACGGGCGATCTCTTTACCGGAGATGTCTACACAAATCACCAACTCGCCACGCTGGAAGTCACCCTGCACTGCGGTGACACCGACGCTGAGTAAACTTCGGCCCGAATGGATCAAGACATCAACCGCACCGGCATCGAGCACCAACGAACCACGCGGTTGTAAGTGGCTCGCCAACCATTGTTTTCGAGCACGGACAGGCTCTTGGTCAGGCACCAATAACGAACCGATTAACTCGCCCTGTAACAAGCGAGTAATAATATTGGATTCGCCCCCGTGGGCGATTGCCGTGATCGCACCAGACCTCGCCGCCAGGCGTGCGGCACGCAATTTGGTCAGCATGCCACCCCGCCCTAGTGCCCCGGCGCCCTGCACCATGGCATCGAGATTCTCATCACTAGCCAGTGCCTCGTGGATAATCTTCGCCGAGGCGTCGGTACGTGGATCACATGGATACAGCCCCTGCTGATCGGTCAACAGGATCAATGCCTGAGCCTCGATCAAATTGACCGCCAAGGCGGCTAGACTGTCGTTGTCTCCAAACTGGATCTCTTCGGTCGTGACCGTATCATTTTCGTTTATGACCGGCACGACCCCCAATTCGAGCAGTGTACGCAGGGTGCTACGCGCGTTGAGGTATCTTTTCCGGTTCGATAGGTCATCGTGCGTCAATAAGATCTGCGCGGTGTGTATACCGTGTTTGGTAAATTCGCTTTCGTAATTCTGTATGAGCCCCATTTGCCCTACTGCGGCGGCGGCCTGCAGTTGGTGAACGGTCTGTGGCCGACTTTGCCAACCCAGGCGTTGCATGCCCTCGGCGACGGCGCCGCTCGAGACCAAAATGACCTGTACACCCCGGCGTTGCAACACACTAATTTGCTCGACCCAGGTAGCAATCTGTACCACGTCCAAACCCGCACCATTCGCTGTCAACAAGGAGCTGCCAACTTTAATCACACAGCGCTGGCAATGGGCTAATTGTTCACGGGCAGTGGTCATCATTCTCTGTTTCGTTTGTATGGTCTTCGGTTGTTTTTTTCGCAGCGATGATATGACGCATCACCGCTTGCACCAATTCATCGGTGCCCTGTTTTGAAATCGCTGAAATCGAAAAGACCTGACCCGTTTGTTCGAGCTTTTCCTGTATCGCAATGCAATATTCTTGTCTTTGTTCCTCAGCAAGCAGATCTAACTTGTTTAATACCAACCAACGATCACGGGTATATAGCTGTTCGCTGAATGCTTTTAATTCTTGCTCTACAATACGAATATTCGCGACGACCTCATCGACACCTAACAGGGGGTTTATATCAACCAAGTGTAATAATAAGCGCGTACGTGAGAGATGTTTTAGAAATTGTATGCCCAGGCCTGCCCCTTGTGCCGCACCCTCAATGACACCCGGTATGTCGGCGACCACGAAGCTCTCATCGGGCCCGATGCGCACCACGCCTAAGTTCGGGTACATGGTGGTAAACGGATAATCAGCAACCTTAGGTTTAGCCGCAGAAACCGCCCGAATAAGGGTGGATTTACCGGCATTGGGAAATCCGAGTAAGCCAACATCCGCCAATACCTGTAGTTCTAACTTTAGGTCACGATTTTCACCAGGCGATCCATCAGTACTTTGATACGGGGTTCGATTGCGACTGCTCTTGAAACGGGTATTGCCGATGCCGTGGAAACCGCCTTTGGCGACCAACAGGCGCTGCGCTGGAGCCACTAGATCACCGATCAGCTCCTCAGTCTCCTGATCATAGACCATGGTACCCACGGGTACTCGCACCACCAGATCCTCGCCGCGTTTACCGGTACACTTACTACCCATGCCTTTTTGCCCCGGGACCGCACGGAAGATCCGCCGGAATCGAAAATCAACCAGGGTATTCAGACCGGGATCGGCCTCGAAAAAGATGTGTCCGCCATCACCGCCATCACCACCATCGGGGCCACCTCGCGGAATAAATTTTTCACGCCGAAAACTGACGCAGCCATTGCCGCCGTTACCTGCCTCGACTCGTATAATGGCTTCATCAACAAATTTCATACGGCTTTACTCACTAACGCTTGAAGACGTTAGATAGAATATCAAACTATGCAACAACAAAAACCCCGCTCAAGGGCGGGGTTTGTGATACGACCATCAATATACCAGGATTTTCGAAAAACCTAGGCAGGATATTGTCGATATAAGATCTACGCAGACAATATACTCACAAACGTGCGTTTATGTGGACCTTTAACGTCAAATTTTACCGTACCGGTTGATTTTGCAAACAAAGTATCGTCCTTGCCACGTCCGACATTCGTGCCAGGGTGAAAATGCGTACCACGCTGCCGTACCAAGATATTACCGGCTAAAACCAATTCGCCACCGTAGCGTTTAACACCTAGGCGTTTAGACTCTGAATCGCGACCGTTACGTGTACTACCCGCTGCTTTTTTGTGTGCCATTAGCTAATTTACCTTACTATAGTCCGTGGTGATGTTGATTTACCCGGCTGAGATATCTGTGATCTCTAACTCGGTATATGACTGACGGTGACCGGCTTGACGGCGATAGTGTTTACGACGGCGGAATTTGATAATTTCTATCTTTTTTCCACGCCCGTGTGACTTTATGGTTGCAGTCACTTTGCCTCCCTCAAGTAAGGGTGCGCCAATCTTGATATTGTCGCCTTCGGCTACCATCAATACCTGATCAAGGTCCACGCTAGCGCCCTGCTCTAGCGCCAACTTTTCGACCTTCAGGGTCTGCCCCTTTATTACCCGATATTGTTTTCCACCGGTCTTAATGACTGCGTACATGTTGTCTCCAATTACGATTTACTAGTGCTTTACAAGCCGCACTCTAGTAGGAATTCCTTAATAATATCATATATTTGACAGGGATAGTCGGCACATTACTCTACAAGAAATTATATAAAAATCCATGTAGACAGCGGCACCCCTAGCAAAAGATCGGCAATTCTACCCATTAAGGCCCCATTGGTCAATCATATAACCACAGTTAGAGCAAGAAAATGCTGAATTTACTTGACACTTCACCAGCCTGAACCCTAGCATGATCAGATGTTAGAGACAGCAACAAAAAGCCCGGTGGAGTACAACCCCAACGAGATTAACGAAGTTTACGACCTGGTCGAGTCTGATATGCAGGCGGTAAACCAACTTATCGAGACTAGATTATACTCCGAAGTCGCCCTAATCAATCAATTGAGCCACTATATTATTAATAGTGGTGGCAAGCGTTTACGCCCAATTTTACTTCTACTGAGCGCACGAGCATTTGGTTATTCCGATCACTACCATCGAGATCTAGCCGCGATTGTAGAATTCATCCATACCGCGACCCTATTACACGACGACGTCGTAGATGCCTCCGATAAAAGACGTGGAAATGAAACCGCCAACGCTATCTGGGGCAATGAGGCCGCGGTTCTGGTAGGAGATTTTTTATACTCACGTTCGTTCCAAATGATGGTCAAAATTGACGATAGACGTGTACTCTCGATCTTGGCGGATGCCACTAATACGATAGCCGAAGGTGAAGTTCTACAGTTACTCAACTGCAATAACCCAGACACGACGGAACAATCTTATATGGACGTCATCCATTGCAAAACGGCCAAATTATTTGAGGCTGCCGCACAGTTGGGCTCTGTCATCAGCAAGGCACAGGACTTCCAGGAGACCGCCATGGCGAACTATGGCATGTACCTAGGGACTGCATTCCAACTAATCGATGATGTCTTAGACTATAGCTCCAGCTCAGAAGAGATGGGCAAAAATGTGGGTGACGACCTAGCGGAAGGCAAACCCACCCTACCTTTGATTCGCGCGATGTCGGTCGGTAATAAACAACAGCGCGACGTCATCCGCCACGCCATCGAGCAAGGTGGTCGCGAAAACATTGATGAAGTCATCCAAGCGATACGCGCCACCGGTGCGATAGAATATACTGCAGCGAAGGCAACAGAAGAATCCCTACTCGCAATCGACAAATTAAAACACATACCCGCATCACCCTACCGCGACGCAATGATTACATTAGCAAGATTCTCAGTAAATCGAAACTATTAAACAAATCCAACACAAAAATATTCGGCGTGTAGCGCAGCCTGGTAGCGCACTTCGTTCGGGACGAAGGG
>JBGMRO010000042.1:0-13160 GCA_048061555.1 Thiohalomonadales bacterium
TATGCCCATCCACAAACGGTCTATTTCTCCAATTTCTGCGTTGCGTCGATTTTTTTAAATGCTCACATATTGGTATATGCTGCGCTTTAAAAAATCGATGCGCCTTGAACTTGGAGAAATATCCTCGTTTGTGAACGGGCAATAATTAGCGCCTTATCCATTATTTGGAAAGACACTCGTAATCTGGGGCAACGCCTTGGTAATCCCCAGTGTTATGTTCGTTGTAGGGAGTATATCGGGTGTTATTGCATAATGTAAATTAAATAATAATGATAGAAACCATAAGTAAATACTTATGGTTGTTCTAGTTATATTTCGATGGGATGTTTTTCACAAATTCTGGACAAAAAATAGGCGCTTACCCCCCGTAAATGGGGTGAAGCGCCTATTTATAGGGTGGCAGTTTAATTTTTCAATAAATTATAGACCGTTAAGTCCTTGGCTGTTTTAATCTTGCCGTCATAACCTTGTGCGCGAATAAGCGCCTTAATCTGATCACTCTTGCCCTCGGTCGAAGGGGTAATATGTGATAACACAAGTTTTTTGACGTCGGCGGCCTTAGCCACGGCGCCGATACGTGACGGGGTGGTATGTAGTGCATAAAAGATATTACTAGCGGGGCCAGGCGAGGTATCCGTGGGAAGTGCCGTATCGTAGATCAATAGATCGGCATTTGTGGATATCGATACCATATTTCCGCCATTGGGTAGTGGATCACCATTCGGGTCGGTATTGCGAGATGCAGTATCACCAGAATAGGCAATGCTCTTGCCTTTGTATTCGATGCGAAAGGCCAGGGCAGGGACCGGACCGTGGTCGACACCCACCGCCTTAATGACTAACCCAGCTTGATCGTATATCGTGACCGGGTTGTACGTTAACCAATTGGGTGAGATATCCTGCGTCGTGTAGTTGAATATCCCTGCACTAATCGCTCGAGTAAAGATATTTAAATAGCGCTCCACGCCGATATTGACATCATAGTGGCCGTCGACATATTCCGATGTTGCGGGGTATTGTGCCGTACCCTTATTGGCGTCTTCTAAAACAGGTGGGAAGCCAATACCATTGGCGCCTGGGCCATAGACTGCAAAGGGTGCGATCCTGCCCGGAGGGAACGTGCTATTCGCCAGATTATAGGCGCGATTCTGAAAATACATCGACTTGATAATCGGGGACAGGTCGCCGGTATGATCAATGTGCAAGTGGGATAAAAGGATGACATCCAGATCCTTGATGTTGATACCGCTGACCGCAAGGCGCTGAAAGGTACCACCACCGGCATCCATCAGGATACGTGGCTTACCCTCGATAAATATCAAATAACCCGCGCTGGCGCGTGCCGCCGGGGTAGTGACCGGGCCACCCGAGCCCAATACCATCACCGAAAAATCACCCTCCACCTGATCATCGGCAAAGGCAAGCGTGGTTGGTATGGCCAAAACGAAAAATAACGATAAAACTAAGCGACATACATAAGTACGTGTATAAGCTTTTTTAATTAAGGCAGTTTTTTTCTTTAAGAAGATCATGTTTACCCCCGTTTAGAGATTACCCGCGCAAAACGTCGTACGCAGCTGTATAGCGCATTAATTGTATATATTATAATCAGATCAGATTTCGTACGGCATTATCCCGACAAATAATATCGTAGAAAGACTACATGAAAAATCGAAATCTGTGAAGCTGCAACATAACACAAAACCCATAGGAGCAATAATAAAGCGAATCTTAGGTGGGAAACATTTTTTTATAAGTGGTCAAATTGTAAGTCGAACTTACAATTTGACCACTACCAACTAATTCCATAGTTTAGTGAAATAGTAGTTTAGTGAAATAAGTAAGGTGCATAAGAAGTCATCCTAAAAATGCACTCGACGCGCCGTCCAAGATCACTCACCGGTGAGTGACAAGTTTGAGAGTGGCGAAGGAAACTAATGCTGATGTCTTTTTTGACGTCGATTGGCTGTATTGTTATTTATAGCGGTGTTTGCGATGCGTTGTTGTTTGACAAACTCCGGTAGGCCTTTGCGGTATCCGCCGCTGTTAAAATCTTCAGTGAGCGTGCGAGTAACAAGGTCGACGTCTATGTTAAACGGTTCATCCGTGAGTATGGTGCGCAATAGGATGAACAAACGGCGAAGTTCTATCTTGTGTGTCTGTCCGGTTTTAGCAAACAAGGTATCTGACAGCAGCATGAAGCGTCGAAAGGGTGTTTGGCCTAGAATCAGTTTTAGGGCGCGGGAAAATCGTCCTGAGTTGGCGATCAAATCCCAATAACGGGAAAATCGAGCGATTTGTTGCATTTCTGCGAAGCTTATATCTCGATTACTCAGGAGGGTATATGGTGCGGTGACATGATAGACCATCGCAAAGGCACTGCTATGCCGGTTGATCGGGGTGCCTTTTAGTCGTTTTAGTAGGCCGACTTGTATCTCGTGCGGATCGAGTGAGACTAGTTTGTCGAAACCCGCAGCGAAGCTCTGCATATCTTCGCCCGGTAAACCCGCGATCAAGTCGGTATGCAAATGCGCGCTAGAAAACTGGCGTAACCAGCGCAGGTTTTCCTCCGCGCGATTATTGTCTTGTTTACGACTGATCAGCGCCTGACAAGCGTTATTGAAGCTTTGTATGCCTATCTCAAATTGCAATGTACCCGCAGGAAACAGGGCGATCGTATCCTTTAATTTCTCTGGTAGATGATCCGGTATTAATTCAAAATGCAGGAAGATGTCAGGGTCTGCTTTATCCAAGAAAAAATGCAAAATTTTCAAACTGCTGTTGATGTTGAGATTGAAGGTCCGGTCGACAAACTTGAAGTGCCTAACGCCTCGTTGGTAGAGTCTATCCATATGGTATAGAAACGTTTCCAAGGCAAAAGGTGTGGCGGTCTTGTCTAGGCTAGACAAACAAAATTCACATTTGTACGGGCAGCCGCGTGACGCCTCTACATAAATTACCCGGTTATTAATGTCTTCCTGGTTATAATAATCATACGGAAAATTGATCTGATCCAGTTTGAAAGAGGGCGCCTGAATAATTTTCTGTTTAGGGGTAACGCCTTGCCTGATCGACTGGCAAAGTGAGTGGAACGCCAAGTCCGCTTGTCCGCAAATGACATAATCACTGTACTGCGTAATGCCTTGATCGTTGGTTTCGAAACTAATCTCGGGCCCACCGACAACAAGGACGACCTCAGGGGCGACTTTTTTTATAATCGCGAGCAATTCCAGGCATGCCTGTGTATTCCAAATGTAGACCCCTATGCCGATAATTTGCGGTTGTAGGATCAATAATTCCTCCGCTATTTCCTCACGCCGTTTCTGAACTGTATATTCCTTGATGACGCATGTCGGCTGTAGTTCCGCCATATTGGCGTACAGATAGCGCAGACCCAAGGAGGCGTGTATGTATTTTGCATTGAGCGTACACAGGATAATGGATGCCGAAGGATCAACGGGCATGGTGATTTAGCCGTTTTTTAATACTTTTATTGACCGCCCGAGATGCCGCCAACATGCCAAAGGTGGCCGTAACGAAACTCACGGCACCGTATCCAAACTCGCAGTCGAGGTGCACGCCATGGATGCCCGGTTTCGCAAAACTCACTGTGCCATCGCTTTTGGGGTAGGCCTTTTGGTCGATCGAGTAGACACATTCGACTCTAAAGCTTCGCTTGGCATTACGCGGAAATCCAAACTCGCTGCGCAGTCGTTTTCTAACCTTGGAAGCGAGCGCGTCGTTGTAGGTCTTACTCAAGTCGGCTATGCGGATCGAGCTGGGGTCGATGACCCCCCCGGCACCACCGGTAGTGACAATCGGAATTTTGTTTCGTCGACAACAATAGATCATCAGGGCCTTAAATTGTATGCTGTCGATTGCATCGATGACGTAGTCATAGTGATGCTGCGTGGCCAGAAAATCGCGATGGTTCTTTTCAGTGATATAGTCATCGATAATTCGGCATTCAATTTGCGGATTTATTTGTCGTATGCGTTGTTCTAATACCCGGGATTTTTTCTGGCCAATGGTATCGCTCAAGGCTTGGATCTGGCGATTGATATTGCTGGCAGCGATGTCATCATAATCGATCAAAGTCAATTTACCAATGCCACTCCTAGCCAAGGATTCGACCGCCCAAGATCCCACACCACCGAGTCCTATGACGGCGATATGGATGTCGGCCAATAGCGCATAGGCCTGTCGACCATAGAGGCGTTGTAGACCGGAAAACCTTTGCTGGTATTCTGTTGGCATATCTAGATCGCCCATGGTGATTTACGATAGCTTTAATATTTCTTGTGCATTACGGGTAGTCTGTGCGGCAATTTCCTCAACGGACTGCTTCCGCAGGTTGCTGAGCGTCTGTAGGCATTCAGGTAGGTATTCAGGGCTGTTGCGTTGGCCGTGGTGTTTAAAACCCGTCATATCCGGTGCATCGGTTTCCAATACTATAGAAGAAAGAGGCAATTCGCTAGCGAGGCGTCTTAGTCTTTTGGCCCTCGGATAGGTAATGCTGCCACCGAAACCGAGTTTAAATCCTATGTCGATATAACGTTGCGCTTCTTCGCGACTGCCACTAAAGGCATGTACGATTCCGGCCGTTACTTTTTTTTGTTTTAAGAGTGTTAATACTTGCTGGTGTGCCCTGCGAACGTGCAGTATAACAGGAAGACCATGTCGTTTAGCGATATCCAACTGCGCGGAATAAAATTGTATTTGTTTTTCTCTATTGGCGCAATTTACAGTCTCTTTTTTATAATAATCTAGGCCAATTTCTCCTACAGCACAGGGGTGATACTTTATTATATAATTTTCTAAGTGTATCAAATCTTGATTTTGGTGTTGTTCGATAAACATAGGGTGTAATCCCAGTGTCGGGTAGAGTCCAGCATGTAGATCGCAGACTTGTAATAATGTGTCCCAAGTTTTGCTTTGTATTGCAGGAACCACTATTTTTCTAATATGTAGTTGCCGACAGTGTTCGAGCACATTTTCTCTGTCTTGAACAAATGCGTCTACGTCTAAATGACAATGGGTATCGATTAATTCCATCACTATAGTGTAAAGAAAGGGTTATAAAATTACTAATATATTGTGTAATTTCCAATATGCTGAGATTTTACCTGAATATACTATATGGGGATTTTATTGTAAGAAAACGCCATCATTTTTTATACACACAAATAGACTCACCCATATTGATAAGACTGAGCGTAGCGTCGGATTCATCGCTATGGGTGAAATTGAGTACGTTGTCTTTATTGGTTACGGTGAATGAGTGCCAATCCAGTTCGGTGAAGATTAACTTGCCTTGCTGCCAGCAACGCAGACTCGATTTTTCAGCAGTTGATTTTTTGGTTTCGCCAGATAGGGTTGTGTCAACGGCTTCCGCAGTACTGCAGAAAAGTAAGAATGCCCCGAGTAGTGTGCATACAACGTTTTTAGTCTTTCTCGGCATTATGGTCATAGGGTTCCTTGTTGGTATATAGGCAAGAATCTCCATCATAGTGATATATCGGTTTGTGTACAATATATAGTAAGTCTTTTTAGGATAAGTGTATTTGCAGCGATAGACGGCCGCTGGAGTGGGGAGGTTTTTATTACCAATAGTGAGGCTTCTGGGTAATAATTAACCATACTCGACTTGATTTCGAGTTTATTGGCGGTCGGTCTGTGGTCTGTATCTGTGAATTTTGTTATTCTACTGCGCATCGATAAAGCATGTAGGATCGCGGGAGCGTAAGTTTCATGGAGACAATATTTGTAGAAGAAAAACCACTCAAAGTAAGATCTGGTAACGTCGTAAATGCGGTATCTCTTTTTTCTATCGCTATCCTGATTTTTCTCATTGTTCAACTCTTGGATAAACCTGATGTTGACTTGTGCCTGGGTGGTTGTCGGTCGAGTTCAGAATCTGCCGCCTTGGTAATAGAATCAACGGTTATGAATTCCACGGCTATAAAACCCGCGGAATCAGGGCATCATGCTGTGCTAGATAATCTCTGGCGCGCGCGCGCGCATCAAAGCATTATTGAACGACAGCATCAAATCTTGTTACTAGAGCAAGACAATAAAAATGAGGGTGGGCCCCAGACAGATAATCAATGGTATACAGATAATCATCGACAGCAGATACGGTCGATATTTACCCGAGATACCATTCAGTTTTCTCCCTTACAGACTAGCACAATGAGTTCCTCTGGCTGGAAAGTGGGTATGCAATTGATCGCCGCAGGGTTCGATAACAAGCCGCAACCGGTCTCGACCCCGGTCGTCAGTGTGCACAAAAATACCATTATTTATAAAAGAGATACGTTCAACGAATGGTACAAAAATACCGCGCAGGGTATTGAGCAGGGTTATACGATACATCAATCTTTTGCAACGAAGCGAACCTCATCTTTTTCAAAAGACCCGGTCATAGAATTACGTATCGAGCTATCCGGGATCGACACGGTTGATAGAGACTCGCAGGGCAATTATCTCATACATCCGTTAAATTCAACCCAGACGTTAAATTATGGACAATTACATGCAACGGATGCCGTCGGTAAGCACCTCGATTCAGAGATGAGTATCAGTAATCACGTTATTTCCCTGCGTATCCATACAGAAGATTCAATCTACCCTATCACCATCGATCCGTTAATTGGTTCGTCCAGCGATAATTGCCAACTCGCCAATATTTGGTGTGACGGTGCAAGTTTCGAGAGTTCAGAATATGGTTATCCAGTGAAAGGTGTTGGTGATGTGAACGGAGATGGTTTTGACGATGTTATTATTGGCGACCCATTTTATAATGTCTCTGGGCCTAATGTTAATGAGGGCGCCGTTTATCTGTTCTATGGATCAGCAACGGGCTTAAGCCACAATATCGCCTGGACTCAAACGGGTAATTCCCCGTCGGCCAATTATGGTTATTCTGTGGGTGTTGCCGATGTCAATGGCGATAGTATCAATGATGTCATTGTAGGCGCGCCGGGACAATCGGCCACAGACGGTGTTGGGGCTTCAATCGCGAATACAGGGGTAGTCTATGTTTATTATGGTGGGCTAGCGACGGGCCTAGCTACGACTGCCAGCTGGATAGCAAGGCCCAGCACGTTTGGTATCCGCTTTGGAGAAGCCGTGGCCGGTGCCGGTGACGTCAATGGTGATGGATTTGAAGATATCATTGTCGGTGCACCGAAATTTGAAGGTATTGACGCACTAGGCAACCCCTTGCTGCAAGCCGGGGCTGCTTTTGTCTATCATGGTTCTAGTACTGGACTCTCGTCTACCTTAGTCGCGGATTGGCATGTGGAATCGAAACAGGCAAACGCTGAGTTAGGGACATCTGTCTCTAGTGCCGGAAATGTCAATGGTGACCGTGCTTCGACTGGGTTCGCCATCGATGACATATTGATCGGGATAATCTTCTATAATAGCACGGACCCGATAAGCAAGGTGGTATATACGAATGCGGGTCGTGTTATCGCTTATTATGGCTCTGAAGCTACTGGTGCCGTCGCGGGTGGACTATCGACAATTGCCGACCCGGCAAAGGAATTCAGTGCGAAGCCTGATTGGTCTTTCCAGCTCTATGAAGAATTTGCCAATCTTGGTATTTCCGTGGCCAGCGCCGGAAACGTCAATGGCGATTCATCCTCGGCTAAAAATCCCTTGCCATTAGATGACATCCTAATAGGCGCCAATAATATTAGATCCGTCTTAGCGGGGAGTGCCTATTTGTTTCACGGCTCTGATGTCGTCGGTATTGAAGCTAAGCAGGCATGGTCGATTCGGGGTGAGCAAGGCAATAGTCTATTTGGCCATGTAGTCGCTTCAGCGGGCGATATCAATGGTGATAGTTTTGACGATATTATTATAGGAGACCCTCTCTATTCGAATATCGGTTCGCAAGAAGGCAAGGCCTATATTTATCTAGGGCCCATCGCCGCTAATCGTCGTATCGCAGATTGGACCGGTACGGGGACTGTCGACTGGGACTTTTTTGCCTATTCAGTCAGCGGTGTGGGTGATATCAATAATGACGGTTACAGCGATATTATGGTCGGTGTACCCGGTGGGCGTTCTTATTCGCCAGACCCGACGTTAGAATTAGGGCTAGCGAGTCTATATACGGGTGCTGGAAATAGCGATCTAGCGGTCACAATGACCTCGGCTGCGCAGCTTGCAAACTCACCGGTGGATGTGGCAATTACCGTCACGAATAATGGGCCTGATAGTGCCCATAAAATAATAATAAGCGATAGTTGGTCCGCAGCAGGCATTGTCGCGAGTATTGTCCCCTCTATTTTGGCCACCAAATGGAATTGTGCGGTAGACAACGTCGGCAAAAAAGTCGTATGTCCAGCGGCTGGCGATACCAATACCAACATTAGGCTAGCCTCGGGTGCGTCGGCGACAGTGACAGTTCAGTTGACCTCTGCCGCTGTGCCGTTTTCTCACACGGCACGTGCCAATTCTGATAGTATTGTTGATCCCGTATTAGCCAATAACAGTGTGGCATCGCAGGACCTAAATTCCCCGCCACAGGCAAGTCGAATAGTTGTTTCGACTAACGAAGACATCGCGATATTAAATCAACCATTTGCTGTTACCGACCCCGATCCTGGGGCCGTGTTCAGTTATGCGCTCCTGGCGAATCCCACGCAGGGCAATGTTGTTATTAACGCCACTACCGACAGTTTTGACTACCAGCCCAATCTCAATTATTTCGGTACGGATGCCTTTGAATTTGAGGCCTTTGATGAGTTTGGTGCGGGTACCGGGCCAACGGTCGTCAGCATCAATATAGTTTCTGTGAATGATCCCCCAGTGGCGCAACTCGGATTACAGTTTTCGGTGAATTTGGGTTCTTCTGTCAGCGATAAATTCTCTGCACGAGATGTCGATTCAACGAATCTAATCTATAGCATTGCTCCTACGTTTGCGCCACTAAAAGGTACGGTAGTCATTACGAATCCTGCTACTGGCGCGTTTACCTATACGCCCAGTACGACCACCGCTGTCGGTACCGATCAATTTAATTTCATTGTTGCGGATAATGCAGATGCGGCCCTTGCACTAACAGATTCCGCCAGTGTAGGAATTACTATAAATGCCAACAATATCAACACGGCACCGACGATCATCGCCAATCAATCCATAATCTTAGACGAGGATGTACTTACCACAGGGATGATTACGGCCAGAGACACCGAAACACCGAATAACTTAATCTATAGTCTGGTGACCGGTCCTGGCTCGGATCCGCAACTAGGTTCTGTCTCGATCACCAATGCCACTACCGGCGCATTTAGTTATCAACCGAATTTGAATGTATCTGGCACGGATGCCTTCGCTTTTCGAGTGACCGATACTAGCACGAAGCCACTGTCATCCACGGGGTTCATGGCGATTACCATCAATCCGGTCAATGATGCGCCGGTCGCCGCACCTGTCAGCATTACTGTCGCTGAGGACTCCACGACGAATAAGCCGACCACGCTATTAGGTAGTGACGTCGATAGCAATGATATTTTGACTTATACAATATCCGGCGGTGTGAATGGGCCCAAAAAAGGGGTCGTTACGCTGGCGAATAACCGGACTGCATTCGTCTATGTTCCCGAAGCAAACCTGAGTGGTACAGATACATTTCAATACACGGTACGTGATAGCGCGGGGGCTACGGCGATTGCTGATATTTCGGTAATCATAAGTCCAGTCAATGATGCCCCACTGCTCTCTACATCGACGACTAATATCAGCTTAGACGAGGACAGCACATTATTAGTCACCCTGAGCGCGACCGATATCGACAGTAATGGTCTGCGTTTCACCTTAAATTCCCTAAGCAATAGTAAGGTTCCGATCACGGATATTGTCTTGAACCCACAGGCGGATAAAAAATCCGTACAGTTTACCTATACACCTAAAGCCAATTTTAATGGGTTGGAAACTGTGGAATACACAGTCAGTGATGATGCCTTACCTACCGCCGCGACCGTATCAGGTGTGCTCGATATTATCGTCAAGGCGGTCAATGATATCCCGATAGCCATTGATACCACAAAAGATTCGAATGGCAATGCGCTGATTATCAGCGAAGATGCAATGTTAGCCTTGCAATTCGACCTGCAGGCCACGGATATCGACCAAACAGTAGGGTTAAACGCAAGCCCAGATAGCGAGATACTAAAATTTAGTATTGAAAATTCCCCTGCCAATACCAGTGTGGACACGGCAAAGGGGCGCATCACCTTCAATGGTCGTAGTCAGGCTGGCATTAGTTATCTACCCAAGAAAAATGCATTCGGAGTGGATAGTTTTAATTTTTCAGTCTTCGATATCAGTGGATTGAGCAGTACCGCTAAGGTCAGCATCGAAATTACCCCAGTCAATGATGCCCCAGTTATAGATATACCTATTTCGACCACTTTTAATGTATTTTCTGAGCAAGCTGATCTGATCAACATCACACAATTTGTCTCTGACGTCGATTCCACCGTATTCAATTACTCCCTACCCAATGGTCAAACAACGGTTAATGGCGGTTCAGTTTCCATCGTCGATCCGTCCATAGGGCAGTTTTCCTATACATCTTCTGCTAATTTTGTCGGCACCGATTCATTCAATATACGAGTGGCGGATGATTTGGGCCTACAGTCAAACATAAACACTTTATCTGTTATTGTGAACAGCAAAGCGTCGGGTAACCCCATCGCGGACAATATTGATCGAGGCATCGATGAGGACATGACGCTGAGTGGGGTTATGCAGGCCTCGGTTGTCAGTGGGATAATTTCTCGCTACGTTATTGTTGACAAGCCGATCCTAGGCAGCGTGAAAATTAAAGAAGACCCGATAAACGAATTTACCTATACACCGAATCTCAATTTTACAGGCTCAGACACCTTTACCTACCGCGCCATTGATAGCAATCAAAGACAGTCTGCGGCGGCAACGGTAACGGTGACGATCAATCCAATCAATGATCCTCCCGTCATCGATATGAAAAATTCTGACATATATAATACAGTAGCCGCGGCGAGCGATATTGTTTTAACAGGTAGATTGTCTGTCACCGATGTCGATAGTGATGTGTTGACGTTTAGTATTGCCACGCAACCACTACGTGGATCGGCGCAGATTGATTCGACGGGAGAATTCACGTACACCTCTACGATTGGCGTACGTGGTGAAGATCAATTTTCAGTCTCTGTGACTGATGGTGAAGCCAACGGCGAGGTTTCACAGACAATTATTTTATGTGTGGTTATACCTGGCGAGGACTGTTCTGATATCACCCATCCCTCACTCGTTTCGCCTAAGCATAATGCGGATGCACTTTCGACGACCGTGCGTTTTGAATGGAAAGGTAGTAGTTATAAAAATCTAAAAAATAATTTAGACAGCGGGAGTATTGCTTATCAAGTCCTGTATTGTACGACCAGTACCTTTGTGGGATGTAGCCCGATAGACGTACAACAAAAAATTGCCAGTGCGAATGATTATAACGCTTCGGTGGCCTTTACACTCGGTGGTACCAGCACGGGATTATTTCTGTTTGGATTGCTGGGTGGTGGTTTGTCCACGCGACGTAAGATTTACCCACTAGCGATCATGGCATTGTTGAGCTTGAGTTTGCTGAATGCCTGTAATTCTGGGGCTGAAGATACCAGTATTGAGGTGCCACTTAAACCGACATTTGAGATCGATGGTGGTCATATAATTTATACCGATAATAATTTATTACCCGGAAAAACCTATTATTGGAAGGTTATCGCCATTGATGCCGATACAAACAAGACATCGGAAAGCGGAATTTTTAGTTTTACTACGGCCTCTTAAATTATTTGGTAGCGACTCACCCCATCCCACGCGGGAGTGCGTGGGATCGAGAAACAGCGCGAGGCTAAAGCCTCACCTCCAAAAAGGGAGGGGATTGCATGAACTGCTGAGCTGGAACTGGGGCTTCAGCCCCGGATACGGTTCCCTCGTTCCAATACGATCCCACCTAGGAGCGAGAAAGCACTCAGTAGGGTGAGTAGTTACAATTTTTTTTCGATCTTGGCCCAGGTATCACGCAGGGTCACTATTCGATTGTAGACAGGCAACTCAGCGGTCGATAGGATTTCATCCTTGACAAAATATCCCTCTCTTTCGAATTGATACCTGACCACTTCAGTTGAATGACTCGATAGTCCTAATTCTAGTCGGCAGTCTTTCTTGATCGTTAAAGAATCTGGATTCAGTTGTGCTGCAATATCGGTATGTTCGTCTTCGGTATTGTTATTATCAGCGTCGAGTTGTTTTTCTACAGGCAGGCAGGGATTAACGCTGCTGAATAATCTATCATAGAGGCGTATCTCTGCGAGTTGAGAATGTGTGGCATTTACCCAGTGTATGACACCCTTGACCTTGCGGCCTTCAGGTTTTTTACCCAATGTGTCGGGGTCATAACTGCAACGCAATTCTTGGATAATGCCGGTGTCTGGATCTTTGACTATTTCTTCACACTTAATAACATAGCTATTTCTCAAACGAACCTCACCGCCGGGTATGAGGCGTTTATATTTCTTGGGCGGATCTTCGCTAAAATCTGCACGGTCTATATAGAGCTCTTGACTGAATATTAGTTGACGTGTACCCATGGATTCATCCTTGGGGTGATTCGATGCCGTAAGTTGCTCGCATTTATCGGTAGGATAGTTGATCAAGACAAGCTTTAGCGGATCGAGTACCGCCATAGCGCGAGGTGCGTTGCTATCTAAGTCTTCACGAATCGCGCTTTCCAAAACCCCCATCTCTATCGTGGTATCGACCTTAGTCACACCAATACGCTGACTGAATTCTCGAATAGATGCGGGTGTATATCCGCGTCTGCGCATGCCGGCAATCGTCGGCATACGCGGATCATCCCAACCACTAACCAGACTTTTTTTGACCAATTCGTTGAGCTTTCGTTTGCTCATCAACGTATATTCCAGTGAAAGGCGGGCAAACTCGATTTGCTTTGGGTGGCACTCGATGTCGATATTATCGAGTATCCAGTCGTACAAGGGGCGGTGCTCTTCGAACTCTAATGTGCAGAGAGAGTGTGTAATGCCTTCTAGGGCATCAGAAATGCAATGGGCATAGTCATACATTGGGTAAATGCACCACTGATC
>JBGMRO010000043.1:0-13014 GCA_048061555.1 Thiohalomonadales bacterium
ATCAGGGCAATTTAACGCTAGCGGCAGGTTGCCAATTGGGCAGGCGGTGTTCGCACACCACGGTGGTGTAGATACCGCCACGTACATTAAATTCGGCGTTAAGGCGCATAAATCGCGGCCTACAGGCGGCTACTAAATCCTCCAAGATTTGATTCGTCACGGCCTCATGAAAGGCCCCTTGCTCGCGAAACGACCAAATATATAACTTCAGGGCCTTTAACTCGAGACAGTCTCGATCGGGTACGTACTCGATCATCAGTGTGGCAAAGTCGGGTTGGCCAGTTTTTGGGCACAGACAGGTGAATTCCGGGATACGAATACGAATCGTATAGTCCCTATCACTATTAGGGTTATCGAATTTTTCTAGCTGTTGTGCGGCCTTTGTGCTCATGGGCGCGACGATACCGCTACTCAAGGGATATTGCAATGATCAAGACCGAGAATTACTCCCCTGTCAATCTTGTATATTTCCCGCACTACAGGTATCTTGCGCGTTCATGCGACTCACATCCATCAAAATTGCCGGTTTTAAATCCTTCGTGGACCCGACCACCATACCGCTGCCATCGAATCTAATCGGTGTCGTGGGTCCGAATGGCTGTGGAAAATCCAATGTTATCGACGCAGTGCGTTGGGTCATGGGAGAGTCTTCGGCCAAACACCTGCGTGGTGAATCGATGGCCGATGTGATTTTTAATGGTTCTAGTACACGCAAGCCGGTTGGCCAGGCCTCAGTGGAGCTGTTGTTCGACAATTCTGACGGTACCATTGCTGGCGAATACGCAAAATATAATGAAATTTCGGTACGTCGCACCATTACTCGAGATGGGCAGTCGGTGTACTACCAGAACGGTACGCGTTGTCGGCGGCGCGATATTACGGATATCTTTCTCGGTACGGGTTTGGGGCCCAGGGGATACTCGATTATTGAGCAGGGTATGATCTCTAGGCTTATCGAGGCTCGGCCCGAAGATCTGCGTGTTTTTCTTGAAGAGGCCGCGGGCATATCCAAGTACAAAGAGCGCCGCAAGGAGACCGAGACCCGTATTCGCCATACCCGCGAAAACATGGAGCGGCTCACAGATCTACGCGACGAACTCGAAAAACAGTTAGCACACCTGCAACGCCAGTCTAAAACCGCCGAAAAATTCAAGCTTCTAAAGCAGGAAGAACGTCTGTTAAAGGCACAATTGACCGCCTTGCGTTGGAATTCCCTCGATGAGCAAATCAAGCTCAAAGACAACAGTATTAAGGGCCAAGAAAATCTCTACGAAGCAGAGGTCGCCAAACTTCGTGGTATCGAAGCCGATATTGAAAAAATGCGCGAGCAGCACGTCGAGACGAGTGAGACCTTTAACGAGGTGCAAGCACAATTCTATAGTGTGGGTGCAGATATTGCCCGCGTAGAACAATCGATACAACATGGTAAAGAGAGGCAACAGCAACACCGCGATGATCTGAAGCAAGCGGAGATCTCTCTGGTCGAAGCACAGACGCATATCAGCGCCGACCGCAATAAACTCGATGAACTGTCGACCGCTTTACAGACCCATCAACCGGCCTTGCAGCTCGCCCGTGGTCAGGAGACAGAGTCTGCAGCTTTGTTAGAGTATGCCGAAGAGCAGATGCATACCTGGCAGTCTAGCTGGGAAGAATTCAACCTGAACTCGGCGGAACCTGCCAGACGGGCCGAGGTCGAACGCACGAAATTAGAGCACCTCGAACATCAGATTATTCAATATAATACGCGTACTCAAAAACTAAATCAGGAACTGCAACAACAGGCCCCCGAGGCCTTGCACGAAGAAATAAGACAGTTGGCCGAACAGAAAGAAAGTATTTCTTTGGACTTGCAAAAATTAGAGTCTGTCTTGCAAGGGATGCGTGACGACATTGATCAGACGCGCGAAAAAATTACCGAACTGGACAGCTCGCTCAACGATGTACGTGGCCAACTACAAGATTATAAAGGTCGCCAGTCGTCTTTGCAGGCGCTACAGCAGGCCGCCTTGGGCAAGAAACAAAACAAGATCAACGATTGGTTACAGGCGAATGGCCTTGCGGATCGCAAACGCCTGGCGGAAAGTATTCAGGTAAGCAGCGGTTGGGAACACGCTACTGAGTTTGTATTGGATAGCTGGCTGGAGGCCGTCTGTGTAGATAGCGTCGAGCACCTCACTGCTACCATCACGGATTTAGATCAGGGCTTATTAAATTTGTTTGGCAATGAAATGGCCGTGGCTGCGCCCGTCTCTATCAATTCACGCATTTCTGCAGATCGTTTGAGTGATAAAGTCAGTGCTAACTGGAATCTACATACCGTTATCGGTGGGATTTACTGTGTCGAGTCGATTGAGGATGCAAAACAGCTAGTGCCCCATTTAGAAGAGCATGAGTCGGTCATTACTAAATTGGGTGTCTGGCTGGGTAAAAATTGGTTACGTATTAATAAGGCCGTGGATGAACGGGCCGGCGTATTACAGCGCGAGCAAGAATTATCACAAGTCGGTAGCGGCATCGAGGAATGTAGTGCCGTGGTCGAGGAAATCAATGAGCAATTAGCCTTACAGCGTAGTTCATTAAAGCAATATGAGTCGAACTGGGAACAGCAACAATTTGAACGCCAACAACTGAATCGAAAGCAATCCGAATTTGAGGCGCGCATAAACGCCAAGACCGAACGAGTAAACCAAATGCGTCTACGCAGTGAGGCGATACAAGTGGAGTTAGAAGAGATTGCGAACCAGTTTACCCAAAACGAAGAACAAGTCATCGATTGCCGCAGACGTCTACAGGATGCGATAGAAAAAATGCAGCTAGTGACACTGCGCCGCGAGGCCCTACAATCCCAACGTGACGAAATTCAGCAACACTTACAACAGTCTCGCCAGACGGCGCGCATCGATCGTGAACAGGCCAATGAGCTCAATATAAAGATAAATACCATCACCACTGAAGTGAGTTCCATAGAACAAAATCAATCTCGCATGCAGCAACAGCACGAAAAAATGAGCCAACGCCAGCGGGAGCTAGAGGATTTTATCGAACAGAGTCGCGAACCCTTGCAGGCATTAGAGATAGAGTTGGAACAATACCTTTCTACTCGCTTAGAGACCGAGCTACGCTTAACCGAAGCACGGCGTAGCGTTGAGTCATTAGACCATGCATTGCGTGAACGCAGTAGTGAACGCACCCAGATCGAGCAGGCAAGTCAGTCGGTACGCAGTGAGCTCGATCAAATGCGCCTCGACTGGCAGGAATCTAATGTGCGTCGCAAGACCTTGGAAGAGGCGCTCGAAGAGACAGATTATCGATTACAGACCTTATTCGAGGAAATGGAAGAGGGTGCAAACATCGACGAGTGGCAGCAAAGAGTCGATAAAACGGCGCAGCGTCTGCAACGCCTGGGGCCGATCAACCTAGCCGCCATCGATGAGTTTAAGACCCAGGCCGAGCGTAAGGAATATCTCGATGCACAACACACCGATCTATTTGACGCCCTGGAGACACTCGAAACCGCGATTAAAAAGATCGACCGCGAGACCCGACAACGCTTTAAAGATACCTATGACGAGGTCAACGACGGCTTCAAGGCCATGTTTCCTAAATTGTTTGGTGGCGGCCACGCTTACTTAGAACTCACCGGTGAGGATTTGTTGGATACCGGCGTGACCGTGATGGCTAGGCCGCCGGGTAAGCGCAACAGTACGATACAATTACTCTCGGGTGGAGAAAAGGCCTTGACTGCGGTATCCCTGGTATTTGCCATATTTCAACTCAATCCCGCCCCGTTTTGCATGCTGGACGAAGTAGACGCACCGCTCGATGATGCCAATGTGGGTCGTTTTTGTAGCATGGTTGAAGAGATGTCAGAAAAGGTACAGTTTATTTTTATTACCCACAACAAAATCACTATGGAACTCGCGCAGCAGTTAAACGGCGTCACCATGTACGAGCCGGGTGTATCACGACTAGTGGCCGTGGATGTGAGTGAAGCAGTGGAGATGGCGCTGGCATAATCGCCCCGTCCAGGTGGATAAGCACAAGCGCATCCACCTGGGGTTTCAGTTTGCCGTAACCCTCAGACTATAACTTCCATATCGTCCTGAACCCGCACAGGCGGTATTCGAGGTGATGATCTTCACGTAATACATTCCGTCGCTGGGTGCGGTAAATTGCAAAGTAGATGAAAAAGTCAACTTGTCGTTAATGACAGGGTTGCACGTACTGTCACTACGGTCGTCATTGCTAAAAGCTGACCCTGAGCCGTCCAACACTGGAGTACCGACACCATCTTGGATGAATATTTCGGTATCGGCACCGTTATAAAGATCAAAGGTCTCGATTGTATATACAGTACCTGCGGTTGCATTAAAACCAATCACATCGATATCGTCATTGAGGATGTCGCTATAGAAATAATGTTGTTCCCCCGGGCAGCTAGGGGTGCTGCAGACGGTGAACAATCGATTGGCATTGCTGGCGTCGTCACCGCTTGCTTCAAACGTATCGCTAATAAAACGCACCTGACGGTCGGCGTATATGGCTTCCAGAGCGACCAGTTGGGGGTTGTCGGGTAGCCGCTGGGCCAACCAACCATCCCAGAAGGTTTCGAGATTGACCACTTGATCGCTCAAGCCTGTGAGGTAGTCTTGGTACACCGACCAAAGCGGGCCTATGCCGTGTTCATGTTGTAGATGAGACATAATATTGGCGACGGCGATTTCATTACTGGAGTAGATAAAGCAACCTTGACTGATACAGACACCCGGGGCGTGCAGGTCAATCGTTATACCCGCTATATTATTCGTCAGACCACCTACGGTATCGACATAACTTGTTAGGTCAGTGGCCTCGACGGACAATAAACCCGGGTCTGTACTATTCAGCCAACTTTTTACGGCGGTTGGGAAAAAATTACCCCAGCCCTCGCTCCATGCCAGGCGCAGATCGAGATCGTTTTGGGTCATACTGTGTGGACCTCCTGGGGAATCCTTAATACCAAGATTGTCTTCAAGGAAATGGCTAAATTCGTGCCAGAGTACATCATCGTCGTACTGATCCTTGTCGCCGCTACTACCTGCACCGCCGGTCACATAGATGCCGGTGCCACGCGGGCAGGCAGCATCAGAGAGACCCACCGGACAGTAATAGGTCCCGTACGACTCACTACCGTCGACCCAGTAGACCAATGTGGCGGCCAGGCTCGTTGTTGATAGATTAGCGATGAAGTTACGTGCACTCAGGAATACGTCCAGCATATTAAAGGCACCGTTGATGCTACTGTTTTTTGTTATGTTGATATCAAGACTAACATCGTTGTTTATATCGGGGCTGGCCAGGTTCTGTGTTGCCGCATACACATCACCCAGATAATTGTGGATGGCTATGTTACGCATGGCGTCGGCTCCCGATTGTGCCAGTATGCGTACATAGAGGCCATCGCCACTACCGCTCAGATTATAGACCCCACCGTCGTCACTGCTAGTGCTATCGATAACCAGATTGTTCTGATCGACGAGTTCGATCAACACCCTACGGGCAGCCTTAAATTCAGTGACGGTACTCAAACCGTTGCTATCGTAGGTTATATCTTCATACTGCACGGTGCCGCTCACGGTTATAATTGTGCTGCTTGAAATGACGATGTCGTTGCCGGAGGTATCGGGGGCTGGCGGCGCAGTGCTATTATTTTTCTCACCACAGGCCGCGATAAGAATTATTAACAGTAATAGGTTTATCCGCTTCATACACTTCGCTCTAGTAGATTAGGGCAGGGCGTATTCCACTACACGGCCATTACCGCGAGCTCGTGTGCGTGTCTGTTTTGCGGAGGTACTGATTTGATTGGAGAGTTTGGCCAGGGTTTTATTGATCGTAGTTTCTGCCCGCGCCGAGAATCGAGTCTTGCTGCTGCTTTGTAACACGGCTCTGACCGACAAGATTTGATTGACCGTCTTGCTAAAACTGGCGTTAAATTCGAGTGTTTTGCTTTCACCGCGCTGCACGCTACCGGTCCATGTTAGTGCGCCACTATTGAGTACCATACCTTGTGGAGGTTGCACTACCAGTCTGAGATTATCTGTGCTGATCTGCACGCTTACCGTGACCACAAAATCCATTGTGTTCGAATTACCGGTCGTACTTTTTGCACCGGTCTGTATGCTCACAGACACCGGTGATTGCGCCTTCGGTGTGGGTATACCCGCGGCTGCGTGAATACTTGCAAGTAGTAGGCTTAAGCTGATTGATAGCGCGATAAAATTCCATGTTTTAGACATTGTAGATTCCTCTATGTATCAATGGCAAAAGGGTGTATCTACTCTATATCGTCCAACAGGTAGGGATGTTTAGCGTAGTGATGAGGTTCATGCTGGCATGGGTGCATTACTCAATGGTGGATGCGCTATCGCTTATCCACCCTACAATTGATGCAAACCTCGTAATCTGTAGGGTGGATAAGCGTAAACGCATCCACCAGAACCTTACACCGACATCGAATTTATCGTTATGCATATTCTAGCCTCTGAAAAACGGGCAAAAAAAAGGTGACGTCATAGACGTCACCTCTCCCGGCTACGGGGCACAGGGGTCTAGCGACCCCTGCGGTTACCGTTCCTAATGGCGAGCTCTTGCTGCACGGATTTGTTTCAGGTCGTGGATTCTGTCCACTACATTTACCTTGGCTTTCTTACCGGCCTTGTAATAACCTTCAAATCCACCGTTGGGATCATTCACGTTGATGAAATGCTCGTGATTTTCCCACTTTTCAAAGCCTTGTGCATCCACCGTCTTGCTTTCTGCCCAGACACGGACTTCTGTAGGATTACTTGAGAAGCTGTGACCGTTGACCGTGACGGTCAGACTAGTTGCATCGTATGTCAGTGGCAAGGCACCCCATTGTGCCGCATTAGGATCGTTGGAGTACTCGGTAAACGTACCTGCGCTAAAGTCATTGACATAAACCGAGATACGTTGTGGTCTAAAGTCATCGCTACCGCCAACCGTTGGATTAGGCGTAATCGTCGCAACGATATCCGTGGCACCGCTAACCACACCGGTCATGGTGGGTGAAGTGATAGTGACAAACTGAGGTTTAGCTGAACCACCCATAGTGAGCACTTCCAGGTTCTGAAAGTTCCAGTTGGCGTCGAACACGTTGATGAAGTTGATACCTTGGAATAGATCCACGGTAAAAGTGAAACCTCCATTGGCATCGACCGTGGCGGCGTCTGGCACAAACTGACCATCGACATCGTAGCTGATCATGCTACCTACTGCGGCGGTGGTATTACCAGACACTGTAATAGTAGCAAGGCTCGCGGCATCCCAACGACTGAAACCACAACCCATTTGCATGGTATCCTGGCTCGCACCCGAGACCGTCAAACTCATCGCCGGTGTTGGGAAAACGCCGTTGGTCGACGAGAAATTTAGTGGCAGCATATTCTTGCCGTCGGTTACGTTCATGTTGATATAGCCGTCGTACATCTTGATCGCGCTAACCGTCCAGGCGTAAATCCCACCACCCAGATCCGTTGTACCCGATATACCGAAATAACGTTCCACACCACCGCAGGCATAGACTTCGACCTCGATATTGCGACCGGCTTGATTGCTAGTGCCACTGACGACTATCGTCGTTGCTTCACCGGCGTCAAAGTCCATGCCGCTCTGCGTTGGCAATGGATTTGTTCCGTCGGTTACAACAATAGCGCTTGGGTCCAGGACAGGCTCGCTATAAGTACAATTACCCGTGGTAATGGCACGAAAGCCGTTCCAGTTCCAGTTCGCATCACTCATATCGATCCAGTTATCGGCACTCGTGCCACTGACCAGATTAACGGTAAAAGTAAATTGTGCAGTACCGTCAGAGTCCAGATTTTGACTCTCCCAATAGTATTGACGCATTCCGCTAGTGGTATCATCGGCACTACCATTCCAGTTGACATTCACTGTACCGGCCATCGCCGTTGCCGTGACGTCGATAGAACATTGATCAGTACGATAGTCCCCCATCGAATCCTGGGTCAACGTCGTTGTGCCACCATCATCGCTGACAGAGACGATCTCGGGTCGGACCACGGCTTTTCCTGCATCGGTATAGACATTCAGGCCATACCAGTTACCGCGTACGTCATTAAAGTTGATATAGTTCCAACCACTGAATAGATCGACGGTCAGACTAAAGCTACCATCCGACAATACCGTCAGATCATCACCTTGCCAGCCACCGTCACTGCCGACGTCGAAACGTGGTTTGATCGTGGCATCTGCGGCATCGGTCGAGAAACGGATGTTGCCGCTGATGGTTACCGAGTTACCCAATACCAAGCTGGCATCGTAGTTGGCGCCATTGCCCCAGTCTTCCTTCTTGGTGACCGCTGCATTTGTGCTGCTGTCGGTGTCACTCACAGAGGCTATAACAATAGGGGGTGTATAGGCACTACCCGTATCCGTATAGACACCCATGCGTGCCGAGAAGAACATATAGTTGCTGTCTTCACCGGAGATATCTATCCAGTTATTGCCGCTATAGATTTCTACGGTCTCGGTTAGCACACAAGGCGTACCATCGCTTGGGCAGCCAGAGATATCGATCTGCTTATTGGTATTGGCAAACAAGCTATCGTTCCAAAGATTGAGATAGACCTTGTTGATACCCTTGCTAGTATCAAAGCTGAGGGTGATATCAACACTGGTAGCGCCGGTTGTACTGTAGAAATCCCAACCGTCGTTGGCCAGCACAGTAGCCGCTTGATCTTTTACTTCGGTAATCGACATCACGGGTGCGATTCCAGCGGTGGTAGTGATAGAGAAACCTTCGCGCAGGATGAATCCCATATCACCGCCCGGAGGAGGTGTGCCACTGGTGTTTAGCACCATATTGTCTTCAACTTCTACCCAATTCCAACCTTGGTTGAGTTGAATAAGTGCAGAACCCTCCAAATAGTCATTACCATTGGCATCAGTTTGTACTACGCCATAGGTCACAAAGTATTCCTGGAAGTTGCCACCATTCACGAACAATCGGGCACCACCTGAATTGACGTCAGGCGTGCGTACCGTCACGGTGACTGCATCTAAGGCTGCGGCATCATAACCATCAATAAATTCAGAGAAGGTCAGATCGGTTGGGGTCCCGCCATTGTCATAACTGACCGAAAGATCCAGCTCCTGGAACTCGCCCGCCATGCTGAATTTGCCCAATTGACTCATGGCGACCACATCACGAGCGAGGTCGGTAGAGCGACCTGCAGTGATATCGGCGACCGTGGTCGAACCTAATGCTGCCACCTGCCAGTACAATTTGCTGCCCGGGCGTGGTTCAAACATCTTGTAAAAACCGAAGGCTTTACTCACATCGGCAAAGGCGCTCTGTGTATTGGCGCATCCCGTTGGGGCCATGTCTTGTTCCTGATTGACACATTTCACATCTTCTGGGATGTTCAGGCTGTTATAGGTAGTCGGCATGGCGACCGCAAAGCCGGACTCGGTGTCCATCGCATCGATGAAGATCAGCACGTAGGCGGTGATACTGTCTGGATTAATACCCGATATCGCCTCTTCTTTGACATCCCAATTGAACGG
This sequence comes from Thiohalomonadales bacterium, assembly GCA_048061555.1. Classification (GTDB taxonomy): domain Bacteria; phylum Pseudomonadota; class Gammaproteobacteria; order SZUA-152; family SZUA-152; genus JBGMRO01. The sequence goes on from JBGMRO010000043.1 coordinate 9,592, forward strand.
AACCGAGGTTTCCATCATGTTGGTTTCATCAAAAAAGCTGATCACCGGATTTTCGACAATGACCGGTTCGCCCGTGAGGGTCGCATCGGTCGTTTCAGCGCCATTGCTATCTAAGTACAGCAAGGCACCTGCGCTGTCTTTCTTCTGCTGATTGGCAGGTGCACCTAAGGTGACAATGCCTAAGGCACTGCCCGCACCGGTAGCCGCGTTGCGTGTATCGATGCCTTCTGAGGCCTTAACAAAATACCAGGCACCATTGATTTTTTGCAGACTGGCAAATAAATCGTCTTCAGGCGCGCCTTCGTTACACTCACGATTGTTGATAGTAGAAGACGTGGTGAAATGAAAGGCGAAGTTCGCGCTATTAGCGACCGTATCGACCGTGATGCTGCTATCGGAACCATCTAATTTACCGATGACGCCATTGATGGTCGTGCCGCAATATTCCCAGAAGGTAAATGCGCCCAACATCATGTCGGTGAATTCCTTCAGGTCATAAACGCCATCACGATTGATATCTTCCTCTTGAAAGCCAGTGGCCGTAGTGTCATATTCCAGTACAAAATCACCGGACATCACCGATGTCAATTGAGTGATATTGTGGTCTGCCATGGCGCGTACCCATTTACCGAAGGCATCTTTGGCCTCGGCTTGAGCAGATGCCACTGTTGCGTCAGTACTGTCTACACCCGCAGACGTCGTTTCCGTGGTAAATGTTTTAGTTACACTCGTCATGGTGTTGCCGGCCATGTCGCTACCACCTGATACGGTAATCGCGTATGTGGTGGCCAATTTAAGTGGTTCGGCCAAGAAGTCATAGACATACCAGGTCACATCATCGCCCGTGTTATTTGGGGTTCCCATGTCGTCGAATTTTTTATCGCCAACAAAAATAACGCCAGGTTTGACACCCAGGCTTGGATCAGAGGTCAATAATAGATTATTGAAATCGAGTATTTCACTAGAACGGATACGAATTGGCTCAGAGATTAATACATTGGCACTTGCCGAGGGGGAAAGCAATTCAACACTGGGTGCCGCAGTATCAGGCGTTGCTGTTACTGTAAAGGTTCCGGTGGCGGTTAGTGCCAACTTGTTACCGTATACGTTGCTTACCGCAGTGCCACTACCGTCTGCACCGTTAATGCTAACCACATAAGTGCCAGCAGTAAGTGATACGCCATCATCAAGGTAATACGTCGCAGACAGCCAATCGGCCGAAACGGCCCAGTAACCCGATGCTGTTGGAGAGATGCTAATGCCATTTTCGATACTGCCACGAGACATTGCCATGCTAAAACCGACCTGTATTGCCGCATTCGGCGGTAAATTAAAAGTTGCATCACCAAAGGTTTGTGTACCATCCGTGTTTTTGGCCCGACCAAACATGCTGTCGACGGTGGGTGTGACTTCACTCGGCTGTGCGGTTAAATTCGCGCCGGATACCGCACCCGAGAATGAATTGACTACAGATTGCACCGCGACTATGGGTTCCGTGGTGACGCCCAAGATGGGGTCGTATCCGCCGGGTTTGAAGGCCAGTATGGTGTAGGCACCAACCGGGATAGCGTCGCCGTCGGTGTAGGCGTTGGCGTTTAACGCCGCATTGCTCAATACACTCAAGGTATAATTGCCTTGACCGTCGGTTTCTGAGGACGCTACCGGCGCCAGCCACTCTGGATGATCTGAGTTATAGAGAAAGACAAACGCAGAATTCACTACGTCGCCTGGCGCTTCGCTTGGTAATTGATAACCCGAGGGTCGATTGTTATTGGATTTGTTATAAGAGTAAGTGCCCGCTTTGCCATTTGGTACACTCAACATAGATTTGAGTTTATTTGTCGGCTTGCCCGCGCTTACTGAATTGCTCAAGGAAACCGAACCGGATATTGTCGTTGTGGCCACATTGCCACCGCCGCCCGTACCACCACCGCCACCGCCACCACCACCACCGCCGCCGCAGCTGGCGAGTAAAAAGACGGCACCACTTAATAGTGACATTCTCGTGTTAATTTTCATTCAGATTAGCCCTCGTAGCTAGTTTGCTTAGATATGATCGGTTGATCGTATCGACCCGTCGTGACGCGCTTTGTCGTGAATCGCATGAACGACTATTTCTCGTAATAATTTACGCACCAGCTTGCTTATCGGCCTAGAGGTTTTATTCTTAACATCGTCGAACAGGGTCATGGGAATTCGTTTGCGTATGAGGAAATAAAAATAAGTGCTACAGGATTACCGATAGGTGGATGTTGGTTTTGTCGGCTCGCTAGCAGGGTTAACATCTAAGCTGATGTAAAATTTTGATTATATACTGAAGATACAAGCAAGCTATTTGAACAGTAACCGGCTAAATGAGCTGAGCCGATAGCGACCCAGCCGTAATGCTATTTCCATCTTTATCTTTTATTACGTATTCATGAAAAAATAACATGGTTCTGAGGTGTAAAAAATGTGATCGACGTCACAAAATAGATTGGTAAAACACGTTTAGGCAGTGTAAAAAGAGAGCCGGATCTGCCATATTGTGAAAAATTCTCACAAGAATTCGCCCAACAGCAGCGCACATGCATGCCGGGAAATCTATAAGTTATTGATTGTAATTGGTTTATACGGTATTGCTCATGTAGGGCATGGCGCAACGTGGTGACGCTGTAGGCGTTTGGTATTATTTCTCCCAGGAAACAGTAGTGTGTTAGCAGATTGCTTGTTAGAATTCGCAACGCCACTAGTTCTAAAGTTAAAACACTGCGCATACTAAAAAATTAGTTAGCGCTTTCGAAAATGAAAGCCTAGGCATCGACAATAAGTTGGTGCCGAGTGGGATATATCGGTGCTTATAGAGGTTTATTAATTCGGTTAAGGCGATTTATTGAACCGCGTATGGCTATTTTTAACTCAGATTGCAATGCTAATATTCAATTGGACTATCAATAATGGAGATATCAATTATTGTTCCTCTTTATAACGAGGAAGAAAGCGTTACCCCGCTATATGAAGCAATTGTCGCCGCAGTAGACCCATTGAATATGTCATACGAGATCCTATTCGTAGATGATGGCAGCCCAGATAATACGTTTGCCATTGCCAAGCAACTCGCCGCAAAAGATACTCGGCTCAAGGTGGTGAAGTTTCGTAAAAATTACGGCCAAACTCCCGCGATGGCTGCGGGTATCGATAATGCGCAGGGGGACATCTTGATCACTATGGACGGTGATTTGCAGAATGATCCGTCTGATATTCCACACTTCATCGAGGAGATACATGCTGGCAACGATATTGTGGTGGGATGGCGGCATAAGAGAAAAGACAAATTAATAACCCGTAAAATTCCCTCAGTAATTGCGAACTGGTTAATCGGCAAGGTTACCGGTGTGCCTATTAAAGATAATGGTTGTTCACTGAAGGCCTATCGCTCACAGG
>JBGMRO010000044.1:0-12882 GCA_048061555.1 Thiohalomonadales bacterium
GTCCGGTGCTGCATCTGAATTAAGTGCAAACTACCTTGTGAATGTGCCTTATAACTACACTGGAACGCAACAATACACCAATATGGTAAAACACCAAGACATCATCACAGCAATTGACGATATGATTGATTATATTTCAATCGAAAAATTACCATAGGAGACGTTAATTATGAAGCAATGTTATAAAACAGGGGATTTTAAATTATATTTCATTGAGAATATGCAGGCATTACATCTGCCAATACCTTCGACATATTTTGACAGTTACAATATGGCTATTGCAAATGCCATGGTTATGATTGAAACATTGAAAAGTCTAGGCAGTGGCGCTACTGTTGCCGAATTAATTGGGGCTACGATAGGACTTGAGAAATTAAAAATTGCAGCCGCGTTTGGTGCAGCTGCATATGTTGGCGCTACCATCGGTAGTATTGCTGTTGCAAGCGGCAGGTCATTGGGTTGCGGCTCACGAATAGTTGATATGTTTAGTTTTTTGGAGCAAGAAAAACTTACCTTTCCGGGTTGGAGGCAATTTTATTTTCATACCCCTGAAATCTTCAATAAAAATCACCCTCAACGTAAAATGCTGGCTATCAAAATGCGCAGTTTTCCTACACATTTCGAGTATTCATAATAATGAAAAATCTTATCATTATAACGGCTTGCTCTGGTATTGTTGCATTGTCATGGTGGTTTTATTCTTTTGCGGGTGAATATGTCGTTTCAATTATTCTTACGATAGTACTTATTTCGATTTTGGTTAAGCCTGTAAAAAGTAAGTTTTCCGACAATAAAAAACCTAAAGAGAGGTAAGCAATGAAATACTTGATAGTTTTATTAGCACTAACCAATAGCGTTTTTGCAGACATACCCACAACATTTGTATCAAACACACCGGCACTTGCCAGCGAAGTAAACCGTAATTTTAGCCACATTGATCAAAGGGTGTCGTCGTTAGAAAATGCACCACGTGATTGTGAAATGAGCGACGTAAACAGGATTAGGATTAATTACAATAAGAAAGCAGGTGTACTTGGCCGGAAATTCCTTGTGGCTCAATCTTCCTTTACTTTGATTCGAGTGCCATTTGTTGACTTGGTAGGAAACAAATACGCACTTACATTTCCATACACGCCGAGTTCAAGGAATCCATTCACGGTTAAATGGATAGACGCAACCAGTTATTGTTGGAATAATGCGATTGATGGGTATCCAGTCAGGACGTTAGCACTTGATTTCGAGCGAACAACGGCATTTGGCCCACCGGATACAATCATCGGATCACAAGTTTTAATAAGCCAATATATCGAAATACTGATTGGCCAAACCATCGTATCGTTTAGGGTCTTTGGGCTATCGTATGAATTAAGATCAAATTATATGGTAACGACACCCCATGATTTTGTTGGACCAGACCAATTTAACGCTATGACAAGTCACCAAGACATCATTAGGGCAATTGACGATATGATTGATTATATTTCGATTGAGAAACTACCATAAGGGAGGGGTTAATGTTCCTCGTACCAGAACAGTATCGCACGGCAGGGTTGCCCGTTCAGGGCAATAATGGGGATTTCAGGAAAGGAAAACTTAGAATGAGGGCGAGTAACGGCGCGGACTGGGAGCATGTATCGGTCTCCCTAGTCCATCGAGTGCCGTCATGGGAGGAAATGTGTTGGGTTAAGGATTTGTTTTGGGATGACGAAGACGTGGTGGTTCAGTACCACCCGCGCAAGTCTGAGTATGTCAATATCCACCCGTATGTGTTGCACTTGTGGCGACCCATGGTTGAGGTGATGCCGTTGCCGCCTGTGATTTGTGTTTAGGGTGGAGCTACCGCAGTGGTTGTTCTTATAATTATGAATGAAAACACACCCACTCCGCCCACTACGGAATCGCCTTGTATCGCAAACCCATTAACTGTTTTTTGTGTCACATACCAATAACTATGAGCCTGACGATAACCCGGTGATAATGGCATTACCTCAATAATCTCATAATTAAGGTCTATTTCAGGTGTCGTAAAAACAAACAAATCAGACGTAGCGGAATTCGCTGGCCAATTAAGCGTTCCGTGAAAATTGGTTGTCTCAATATTGCTTTGCGATATACCGCCAACTTTAGTTAGTGCATTGCCACCAAGAGACAAACTTGACTGGCGCTCCGTGCCGCTATTTTGAACATTTTCACCAATAACCGCACCCCCTTCATTCGATATCGAGATTGCAGTCACTTGACCTACAACATTACCTTCGACTAGCGTAGAAGTTATACCGCCTGACCCTGTGCCAAACGGGCGAATACCCCAGGTAGAAACTCCATTTGAATATACAACGTTTCCGGAAACAATGGTTTGGTCGCATTCGCCAAGATGAATCCCGGTGTCTACGGGTTCAATAATCAGATTACCTTGAATCACAAATCCACCCGGAGCGGTTAAAGCGATAGCCTTTCTAATTTCGAGCGCAATCGCCTTGCATCGGTCGATTATGTTCGACACTACAGACACCAAAAATGAAGATTGGATAAGAATACCAAAACCGCCAACAAAGGCTGACGCTTTATTGGTAACGTAGTTGTTAGCTATTAGTATGTCGTTTGGCACAACGGTTAGGCCAACCACCTCGATGCCGCCGGTTTCATAATTTGTAACGGAATTACCAGAGATTGTCACATCGGAAGCATCTAAAGACCGAATGCCCCAGCCGCAATTATCAACCCGATTATTCAGAATTTGAGCATTATTCCCATCAACCGATGGGATTTGAATACCAATTAAGCCGTTATGTATATGAGCGCCGGTAACGGTAACATCTAACGAACGTATCTCAAGGCAAGTAGCTTCAGTCGTTTGCGCCGCCTTGTTGGCGTCAATAGTGATGTCTTTAATCGTACTGCCATCCATGCCTGGATTGAATGTAAAAAACACAGAAGAATTCCAACTTGCCAATTGCTTTAACGTGCCTTTACCGAAAATATGGACGGTTTTTGTAAATGTCATGTTGCGAATAACCGCTATACCATCAGGTATGAATAAGCTCGCCCCTATCGGTAATGCATTAACGCAGTTAATAAACGCTATCGAGTCGTCCACATCATCCATTAACGCTCCATAACGACGCAAATCCCCTATTGGAAACTCGTAATTTGTAACATTGGCATCTGTACCGGGATAAAATCGGTAATGAATCGCTCTATCGCCCGTCACCGTTTGGATTGACAATGACGCCTTATCCATAGCAGGATCGAGCACTTGCGGTGAGCCTGCGGCATCCGTAATACCACCTACAACAACACTTGTGTTAGGGCCGAATGATGAGCTTTGGATAACGCCGTAACGATCACTTACACCACCAAGCCACACCCGACGACCAGGATGAAAATCTGCCGTAACATCAATTCCAGCCAAGTAAAAACTTACGCTATTAATATAGACTGCGGGTGTGGAGCTAAGATATTGTCCAGTCGAAGATCCGCCTCCACCTCCGCCGGTGTCGGTTACATTGTCTACCGACCACACAGGGCTTGTAGGGGGGTCTGTATCGGTATCGGTAGCGAGCACCACCTTGTAAGCCAGTCCTGGCGTAAAATACACATCAATGGGCGTACCGGCGTTGTCAGGCTCGCCCCTGGCATTTAAGATGATTGGGTTAGGGTTGGGGGTCGCCAATGATGAATCAGTGAAGGTGTCCTGTTTGGTGGTCGAACCCGCCGCATAAAAGTAAAGCTGATAGCCGATGGCCAGCACACTTGCGTCATCTAGGTACTTCGGGCGAACATAGGGCATTAATCCCATTTTAGTGACTCCATAACTAAGGGGTTGTAACTACCAATACAGGTTGAATTGGTAGTTGATTACTGCTATTTGTTTTCGTCCAGCGATTCCGTATTTTTCGATAAAAATAGTATCTGCATCGCCATTTTTGTAAAGGCGTCCGCCGCAGCGCGGGTTCCAGGGGCTTTAAATCCATCAATCATATAATTAACGCCCGTTGGTGAGGTTAGAAATGTTGACATCACTTTTAATTGTAGGATTTTTGGTAGATTTTTTATTGGATGCAGCGCAATACTGGCCGCCACCAATCCACCCGACATGCCTTTTTTGGTTGTTAACAATTGGGTGACTTTAGAAAATCGACTTAATTTCCCGGCGAGTTCTTTACCAAACATTTCTGTGATGGGGTTATCACCAACGGATGATCGGTAGCCAAAATCCTCTAACGATTTAATCAATTTTGCGCCATTCATCATTTCTTTCGTTGGATCAGATAGATTATCAACCATTGTATCTAGGATTTTATACATTGACCGCTGGCGAATTCGTAACCACTCGGGCGAATTCTCACCTAAGAATTTTTTCGTCTCGCTGATGATCGTTGTATTACCGGGGCGAAACAAATGATCGACGACTTGCTCATTACTGATTTTTCCTTGGTCGATCTTATTGAAAAAGTCTACTCGGGTTAATGTATCCAGCTCTTTTTGTCGCTTCAGTGTTTCTTTTAGCGCCACTACAATGCCCGATTCTTGGTTAAGATTTTCGAGATTAACCTTTCCATTTCGTGCGGCGATTTCTCGCATTAGCTCTTTAATTTCCGGTGCTTTGTCGCCAAGAAATGCCCTTAAATTTTTGGTTTTGTTTATTTTATTAAAGGCTTGTTTTGCGTTGACGTTAAACCCTTCATCGGTATAGGGCAGCAATAGATTATCGAGGTAATTGCGCTGGACTTTTACCCATGCCTTCTCACCAACCAGATTTCTAATCTTGTTGACTCGACCAATATCCCGAAGGCTGGATAATTTCTCAACAAATTCCTCTGATGCAATAGCCCCGGGCTTTCCAGATTCTCTGGTTATTTTTTCAATAAAGATATCGTCGAATTTTGAAATATTGGTTTTATAAAAAGCATCGGCTTCTTTAAGCAACTTGCCCGCTTGTTTAGCTGCATCAACATCAATGGAAATTTCAAATTGCAGCGGTACGCCATCTTTGCTGACAATCGGTGACGTGCGGGTAGGGATATAATCTCCGGCTTCTGATATTGCGTTATCGACTGAAGATTTAAGCATCCCTAATTGACGTGTACCGAAACCTTTAATCATATTAGGGTCATACCCGGCCTCACGGATTAAGGTTCGGCTAGTTTGGGCTTGTCGTAGCGTGATAAAATCATCCATAGCGATAATCGACTTTAATTCTGCCTGCGCGTCCGGTGAGAGAAAAACACGGCGTTTACCCGCTTTCGGGGATTCCTCTAAGATTCTACTGGCCATAGATTTCATTGCGCCGGTTGATACAATCGGCTGACCACCCACTAGGTCATCAATGGCCCCATACATTCCCCTAGCCTGAGTGAAGAAATGATCTTTTGACGCCTCAATTAAAGCAGTGGCTTTTTCATTGATATTACCATTGGCCGAGCCGAATGTTTTCTTCATTGCGGACAATGATTTGTTGATCTGAGAGGTTACATTTGTTTCTGCCGCCTCTACCGCTTGACGCGCTTTGGTGATCGAATCACGAATCACCCTACCCGCGCCTTTACCGGATTCTTTGGCGGTTACAAACGGTACGCGCCGACTGGCATCACCACCAGCGCTGCGTTGCAATCCAATCGCACCTCTGCGGATGGCTTTACGGTTAATCTCTTCAAGCGGATCGCCGATTACTTTAAAAATCATGTTTTGCATACGCCCGGATATCGCTGCGTCGCTGGCTTGTTGAATGGATGGAACCGCGCCCATATCCATAGCCTCTTTCGCCAATTGCTGGCGCGCTGGATCAACGGTTGACTCAATTGGCGGTAGTTTACCAAACCCACCTTGAGGCGCTGATGGTTGACGTGTGTGTGGCCCCATCGCATAGCGGCCAATGGGTTTTAATATGCGGGCAGCACCCTCACCAACCATCGCCATTCCCGCCTCTTTTGCTGCCGCGCCTAAAACTTCCGGTACGGATTCAGTGTTATAGCCTTGCTGCTCTTCAACCAATTCATCAATGGTCTTTCCGACAAACGCGCCCAATCCTGCGGCCAAAATTCCGGTGGGTGCGCCGTATCCGCTGGCCGCTAATGCTCCGCCGGTTGCGCCCAACATTGCCGGTGCGTTACCTGCCATATCGGCTAAATCACTTTTTGTAATGGATAGAGGTGAATCCAGTGGAATTGGGTTTTCACTCTCAATGCCAAACTGTTTTAGCCCCTCTGGCTTAATAACGTAATTTCCGTATCGGTCATTTTCCCAATTATCCTCGCCAATAAATTTATTCAGGTACTTCTTTTTTTCTTCCTGTGTGTCCATGCGACTAAATCCAGCACGAAAAACGGGGTCGTTTACCTCTTGGCTATAATCAACACCAGGATCTCGCTGCGTGACATCTTCGACTAACCGAGCGAATCGAGCTGTCATGTCCTCTTTGGGTGTGTACGCGGCGTCCATTCCGGCTGCCACGGACTTACCAAGACCGACTAAAATTTTCTCAAATCGACTACGGTTATCAACGATTGGCTCGGCCATTATCTTTTCTCCGCGCTCTGGTCAATTCTAAATAATTCTTCCGCCAGAACTTTTATTTTACTGCGCAGTGAGATACTGTCCTGGGCGGCTGATACGTCACCCACTAATCGTTTAATGGTTTCCCGTTCCGCATCCGTGATTTTTTTCTCGTTTAGAAGCGGCTCAACCAATTGCGCCTGTAATAATTCGAGTTTTTGTTTTAATTCACCCGCCCGTGGGGATACGTCAATCCCTGCTTGACGTGCCAATCCTCCCAACTGTGCCTTAGCTGACCCTACAATTCCCGTCACTGTATCGCCCATTTTTTCGGACTCATTAATAAAACCAATAATACTTTCAATGCTGGAAAATGCCGTGCCTATTTTTTTTCGCAATCTAATCGTGGTATTTTTCTCGGTGATGGGCTTGAGCGTTATATCATTACCGGCTGGCTGATTTGGCTGTGGCGCCTCGTTCGCTGCCCCAGGCTGACCTTGGTATGTCCAGGGTAGTGGCGGTTTGTCTACTTGGTATATCTTTCCGTCAGGGGATGTTTTTAATGTGGGTTGGGTTAATACCCATTGGGCATGGAGCGTGTCAATCTCTTCGTCTTTTGTTAATGACTGCCCTTTTCCTATTTTAATCTGAGAATCGCGCATAATACCTAATAACCGCTCATCCTGGCTGGTTCCGCGCTGCCCTGTAGTTTTCCCTTCAGCCGCAATGTTGTGGCGTTGCTTTTCATTTAGCGATTGAACTTCTTGCGGTGTTCGTCCTAGATTGGTCAGGGATTGGACAGCGTTTGGGCTGTAGGTTTCAGGGATCTGGTTATTCAGCTCAGATTCGGGATTTAATCTCTTGAACAAATCGCGGCCTTGAGCATAACTTTGTTGATCGTTTCGACCGTCCATAATCGTACCCAATTGCTGAATTTCCCGGTCTTTCTGTTCGGTTTCCTGGAATTCTTTTTTCTTTATGCCCTCACTCGCGCTTAATGCCCCAAAACGATACATGCCTATTTCTTTAGCGTTGTATTTTGGATTGATCATATCAAGCAAATCTGAATCTTTGTATTTGCTCATATGAAAAGCAATGGCGCTATCGTACTCTTTTTGATTTGTGACGTTGCTTAGTATGTTAGCCCAATGAGTTGATTCTTCCTTGGCCTCTTCACGTTTGCCTTTGTCTATTTTTTGCGCTTCTACTTCAATCTTTTGGTGCATCTGTCCGTATTCTTGCGCCTCTTTTTTAAATCCCCCAGCGTTTAATCGACTCATATATTCTTCGGTGGTTGAGGATGATCGTCCTATGTCCTCGTATTGATGGCGTCGTTGCTGTGCCTCATTATCCGCAGCGGTCTGTTGGCGTACCTGTTCACCCTGTGCCATCTGCAATTGACGCATGGGCATTGTCTGGCCGCCCTTACCGCTGTTTGCGATTAAATCTACGATTCCCATGATTCCTCCTAAAAGCCCATGCCCATACCGCCGCCACCACCACTCATGCCGCCGCCGCCAAGTGCTGCCATACCACCGGCGGCTGATTGCGCATTACCGCCACCACCGCCACCGCCTTGGCCACCCATACCGCCCCCCGCAGAACCAAACATACCGCTACCAGAACTGCCCTGACCAGAGCCAAAGAAATTCTCAACGCCGGTCGCTGCGGCCTCAGATTGGGCTAAATGAACCCCGGCGTTAATGTCGCCCAAACGCATTTCCGAGCTGCCCATTTGTTGACCAAAGCCAAAATAAGAGTTCGACATGTATTCAGCGGCACGTTGACCAATGCCTAGCTGACTACGGGCTGTTTGCGTGTAGTTGTTTAACATGCCTAAGTCAAACTGACGGCCTTGCAAGTAATCTTGATAAGCGCCTCGACGATCCCCGGTAGCGTAGTCTTGCGCGTACCGTTGCGCGGCCTTCATTTGAGCGCCAGACAAATAACTCTGGGTATTTCCATCGGCAATACCAATAGACTTAAGCCCTTCCGTTAAACGAAATTGATAGCCTGGTGTTTTTTTATAATCAAAGCCTTTTTCGGTCGGTTGATCCATCATTTTTTCATAACGAGTGATAGCACTTCTGTAGCTGTCCATACCCTCTAAGCCAAAATCCACCCATGGGCGCTGTTCTTTTTCGGTCTTCGCCTGCGCTTCTTCAAAGCGCCGCATTGCGTTTTTGGTGCCTTTTTTGGCCTCTCGCCCCGCTCGGTAAGCGCCGTATTGTCGAAAGATAGTGCCTGCAATGGCACCAATGCCTGCCCAGCTCATAAGTGTTCTCCTAGATGTCTTCTATCCAAATAATGGACACATTCAAATCGGTGTTGGCTTGTGATGCTTTACCCGCGACCGTCACCATATCGCCCGCATTGATAATCAACTGCAAAAAAGATAAGTCCTGGCCAAAGGAGCCTGTGGCCGCAATCAAATTAGCGAAAGCGCGACGCCCACCCGTCACCGTGGTTCCAGCGGTATCCACTTCCATCACCGAGGCCAATGGATCGTAATCATTCCAAACCGGAGTACCGCCCAATACTCCATTAAAAACCAATTCTATCTCTGAGGATTGATTGCCGTCGGCGGCTCCCGAATAAAACATCAATAACGCGCCAATGTAATTAGCCTTACCAGCAAATGTTGCCTTGCTTCGGATGGATATAATATTGGTTAACGTCGTGCCGACCGACAACTTCACATTATCAACCACGCCTTTAACGCCCAGCGGGGCCAATACCTGATCGGTAAACGCCGAGGCGTTAGCGACCTTTAAAATAATATCGGTAGCATTAGAGGTGTTTTGCGCCTGACACCATAAATTCAATGACGCCACCCCTAAAACGGGAACGCTGGCAATATAACTAGCAATATGAACCGTGATGAATTTCGCTTCTACTGGATTGTAAATCTGGTAGGACGTACCAACGAATCCCGACGAGAACGCAATACGATACATATTCCCTTGAGTCGTATCAAGCACCATACCGGATGGCCCTGTGCCGTCCAGCGGGTCTATATTCCATGCCGACTGAGCCACCCAGGTATCCACGGAATTACTGCGACGCATAACGCCAAAGGACGCCCCATTGTAGCCAAAAAAGAATCCGTTATCGGTATTTGCTGCACCCAATAGTTGCTCGGAACCCGCAATACCCAAGGTAAACACGCCGCTAAGGATGGCGACAACCTCTTGTCCTGGTCGCGCCCTGACCGCACCATCAGAGGTAATTGTTACCGATGTTGATATGGCGGCAGATGTAGACAGCACCGCCATTGAATTCGCCTGTGTGGCCGTTGCTCCGCCAATTAAGGTCGTATTCACTAGGGCGGGATTAATTATATAATCAAACGCCATTTGAATAGTGGCGCGGCGGGTGAAGGTTGCTACTTCATCGAACGTACTAATCGGGTCGTTAATGGCGATAGATAGCTCTCCATGCTCGCTCACCCGTGCGTTTTGAAAATCATTACCATTCAGCCCCGTAATAACCGAACGGGTCACAACGGCTAGCTCATCCTGTGCGATAGGGGTATTTAGCTGACTGGAAATGCTTAGGCTTTTGGCTTTATGTAAAATGGTCTGAAGTCGAAACGTGCCTTGACCCAAAGGCCCGTTTGTATACACCACCCGAAAAAATTGTGCTTTAACGGGCAGAACAAAAGAGCGTCCCGACGTGACCGAAAAGAATTGATTGGCGTCCCAGTTGGTATTATTGGTTGAGAATTGAAGATCAATCGTACCGCCAACAGAGGCCCATACGGAAACCGCCACCGACGTGTATTGAGATACGTCCTCGCCCACCCCTGAAAACACAGCGTAAGCATTTAGTGGCGCTGAAGTGCTATTGCCAGTTGAGGTGATAGCGTTTAGTTGCGGGATATACGTCATGTGATGATCCATGTGCTCTTTACAATCGAGAAATACAATTGCACGCCCACAAAATCCTCGGTCAAGATTAGCTGTGTATCGTTATCAATCAAAAGACCATTCCCTTCAATAGTAACGAGACCATTCGTGCGCTTTACATCGACCACCTCACCGTTATTGGGCGAGGCGTTTAAGGTAATTGTTACCGCCGTGGTGCAAATTACCCGCTGGTTGCCGATAGTAGTGTAATCCGAGCCAGTGATAATGACTTGAGAGACGCCGCCCAGAACAATGGAATCCAAAATGTCCTGATAGCCACCGGAGCGTTGCCAGAGCGAGTCTAAAAAGATGAAGGCGATATCGGTCAATCGTCCTTCTTTGGTGATAAACTGTACCTGACTATCGAATAAAATAGCTTCAGTCATTCAGCATCACCAATGCCCTCAGCGTCCAATATTACGGTTTTTACCGTGTCCGCAATGCGTAGTTTAAATATTCTCTGATAAAAGCTGCCAAGGTTATGGAATTTCAATCGAGTCATATACGTTCCGACCGGCCCCATTGAAGCAAATTTTTCTTTACTCCACGTCTTACCGCCATCGTCAGAATAGGTCAACATAACTTGAGGATTAGGGGCCGTGGTATTACCAACCCCACTTTCGATGTCGATTTCCAGTCGATCCAAAAACACCCGCTTGCGATTAGCGTTGATCATGGGTGATGTGGCTGTGCGATAGATGATCTCGCCGTTATCGGTTAACAAATCTAAGCTAGACCTATGTATCTTGCCGCTACGATAATCACCGACATAATGGCGCTCTCCCAGGTGGGCGTATGCCATACCCAAGTGGCGTCCAATTAATCCTGTGCGGCGCTGACTCCATGCTTTCGATGGATCGGATATCGAAGCGTCATACATCCATGTAGCGTTACCTGAAGGAAAGGTAATAACCATAAACGGATGACCCCCTTCTTCGTAGGTGTAAGAATACGCATCGCCAAAAATAGGGTATGAATTAATCGCCGTCTCAATAGCGTGCGTTGAGATTCTTTGAATACGAAACCCTTGTCCTTGATAGACGACCCCGTTATCACCCAACCAATAAATGACATTATTAAGTCTTACCGGAGTGCGAATGGCACCACAACCGCGCTCTAAGGCCGTTCCTGTAACCTCCCGGAATGGGAAATTCAGTTCATCACCCGTGTACGTCCAAATGTTCGTACTCTTAGACCCAAACAACCAAATATACGCGTGATCTGCGATGCCGCTAACCAATAAGTCAGGATTGGTGGTAATTTGATCCCACTGCGAAGCGTCAAAGTTCCGCCCGTCATAGGCTTTTGAGATAAAAAATTGATTGGTGCCTTTACGAATAAAGATAAAGCGCCGGTTCCGATATATAACGATATCACTTGGAAACCACGCCGGGTCACTAATAAGATCCAGCCCATTAGCAGCGGAATATATATAACCGTCAAAGCCAGTTACGACGCACAGCTCTTTACCGCTATCAGCCATACTAACAAGCCCATCGCCGGTAATATTACCCAGATTCGTAACCACCGCTCCGGGTGTGATTTTATACAATGACGAGCCAGAGACGGCGTATAAATCACCTAAAAATTCATGCAAACCACGAATCGGGAACGCGCCTAGATCCTTAAACAATTCGGTGCCGGGTGTGGGGTATGTCACAATATTGGCTTTGGACGACGCAGGATTAACTTCTGTGTAGTAGTTGATTAATTCTTGGGCGTTAGCATTGCTTGAGCGAGAGGTATACGCCCCTTCACCAAATGATATTTTCATCGGTAATGCTGAGGTTGCAAGTACACAGAGGTGTTCTCGGAATCCCAGCCCAGCACCTCTTCTAAGGCTTCTGCGGCCCTGGCTTCCAATTGCGCTATCTTGTTACCCGACAACCCATTGCGTGGCCCTAGGCGTGATGCCAGCCCAAATTCAATGCATTCCTCCCACTCCACCGGAAAATCAAAATCATCGGTGGTTTTCACCATGTCTTCAAAGGGGCGCTGATAGGCGAGTTCGATGGTCTTGCCAGCGGTCGCGGCATCAGCGGTGTTAAAGATGTAAATCACGCCCACGTTATCTTGTGGGTCATAGTAAATTTCATTAGGTATGCCCTTTGATGTCTTATCGCCCAAATTCCAATACTCTTCCCGTGAAATGATCTCTAGTGGATTGTCGTCAGAAGGGGAATGGCGATACCAAGCGTCCGTGATCATAAGGGGTCGCTCAGGTAGTCCAGTTCCACCAGGGCCGCATGTATAACTCATAGTGCCTTCGGTCAGGGTGATGGTTCCTCGTTTGATAGCGAACAACTGAAGCCCGTAGATAATGAATCGTTTTAGCATCCGATTTAAGGCTTTTTGCGCCGAGCGCACTTGTTGGTCAGAGAGAGGTTCTTCAGGGTCAATAACCCGGCATAGCTCATATGCGCCGGTAACGATATCGAGCATGTTTGAACGGAATGTGGTGGTGCCTGATGTGGCCATA
>JBGMRO010000045.1:0-12837 GCA_048061555.1 Thiohalomonadales bacterium
GCGTCGTTGTGTAAACGCGAGTACATACACCGCGCTTTTGCGGGCAAGCCTCTAACGACGGCACATTACTCTTGCTTACCTGTTTAACCCTAGGCTTTCGCACTAACTGGTTGATTGTAGGCATAAATTAATCCAATCCTATAAATAAAATGACAGGCAGGGGTTACCCGCCTGTCTATGAAGGAGCGCGAATTTTAGGCGTAAGTGACTATTGTGTCAAGTCTAAACGTCCTTGATTTACCACTCTTATTTAAATGCAGCACTACACGGCATGAAATCACTAGACCAGAGTATATTTTGACTCAACAGAATAGGGTTCCGCAGGATCTTAGGTCTACGATTGCCGAAAAAGCTATCGATTACGTTGCCTATTTATTAACCTAGAGCCTCTACAATATCTTATTACGTTACCCCACGACCTCTTGCTGTTCTGCTCCGCTCTCTGTTTCTGGCTCTGGGGCCGAGCCACTGTCGAGGTCTATTGTTGGTTGTTGCTCTGCGAGACGCTTGTCCCGACGTTTTTGATGATAGGCCAATCCCGTACCGGCAGGGATCAGGCGACCCACAATGACATTTTCCTTTAAGCCGCGTAATCTATCGACCTTACCTGCCACCGATGCCTCGGTCAGTACACGGGTAGTTTCCTGGAACGATGCCGCAGAAATGAATGATTCTGTCGCCAGTGAGGCCTTAGTAATACCCAATAATAACGGCTCATAAGTAGCTTGCTCTTTGTCATCTGCGGCGGCCTTTTCATTGACCTCCATGAGACGTGACTTCTCCAATTGTTCGCCTTTTAGGTACTTTGTATCACCCGGATTCTTGATTTCTACCCGGCGTAACATTTGCCTTACGATGACTTCGATATGCTTGTCATTAATCTTAACACCTTGTAGTCGATAGACTTCCTGGACTTCATTGGCGATGTATACCGCTAATTCCTCGACACCCAGCAAGCGTAATATATCGTGAGGATTCAGCGGCCCATCGGCGATGACTTCACCCTTTTCGACTCGCTCACCTTCAAACGCGATCATGTGACGCCATTTAGGGATCAATTCTTCATAATGATCCCCGTCGGTCGGCGTAATTACCAGACGTCGTTTTCCCTTCGTCTCTTTACCAAAGCTGATGACGCCGGAAACCTCCGCCAATATCGCAGGTTCTTTGGGTTTTCTCGCCTCAAACAGCTCTGCCACTCGTGGTAAACCACCGGTGATATCACGTGTCTTGGACGATTCCTGCGGTATACGAGCGATGACGTCACCGACTTCAGCACGTGCACCATCTTCCATATTCACAATAGCGCCTGCGGGTAATGCATAGTGGGCCGGGACATCACTACCGGCAATACTGAGATCTTCTCCCGCTTCGTCAATAAGCTTGACCAGTGGGCGTACTTCTTTCGCCGTACCGCCTTTTTGTTTGGGATCTGCGATAACCAATCGCGACAGACCCGTAACATCGTCCACTTCACGCTGTACAGTGACACCTTCAACAAAATCGGCAAACTTAATGATACCTGCCACTTCGGTAATAACCGGATGGGTATGTGGGTCCCAGTTTGCGACAATCTGGCCACCTTCGACCTTATCATTGTCCTTTAACGATATTTCCGCACCGTAGGGTACCTTATAGCGCTCCCGTTCTCGGCCCTGGTCATCCATGACGGTAACTTCACCAGACCTGGAAACTGCCACTAGATTACCGTTAGTTCGCTGCACGGTCTTCATATTATGCACGCGTAGTGTTCCCGAGCTTTTTACTTCAATATTATTGGCTGCGGCCGCACGTGACGCCGCCCCCCCAATATGAAAGGTACGCATAGTCAACTGTGTACCCGGTTCACCAATACTCTGGGCCGCGATGACACCGACCGCTTCACCAAGATTGACGCGATGCCCACGGGCAAGATCACGTCCGTAACATTTTGCACACACACCGTAGCGCGTCGCACAGGTAATTGGCGAGCGAGCCAACAGTATGTCGATGCGATTCTCTTCAAGTAGAATAACCAAGGCCTCGTCAATGAGAGTCCCTGCAGGTATCAGCACATCGTCTTTCCCCGGCACGTGGACATCTGTGGCCAAGGTACGTCCCAATACGCGATCGCCTAGTGTCTCTACAACATCCCCCCCCTCAACCAGGGGTTGTTTAACGAGTCCATTATACGTACCGCAATCCACCTCGATAACCACCAAGTCTTGCGCCACATCAACGAGTCTACGCGTCAAATAACCTGAGTTGGCAGTCTTCAATGCGGTATCGGCCAGCCCCTTACGTGCCCCATGAGTCGAAATAAAATATTGCAGTACGTCTAGGCCTTCACGGAAATTTGCCGTAATCGGCGTTTCTATAATCGACCCATCCGGTTTCGCCATCAGACCACGCATACCTGCCAATTGTCTTATCTGTGCAGCACTACCTCGTGCACCAGAATCGGCCATCATGTAGATTGAATTAAATGACTTTTGTTGAACCGTATTGCCTTCTGCGTCTACGACATCTTCTGTGCCTAAGACATCCATCATCGCCTTGGCAACATGATCGTTGGTATTTGACCAAATATCGATAACTTTGTTATAGCGCTCGCCGTTGGTAACGAGACCCGAATTGTATTGATCTTCGATTTCTTCTACCTGCGCCTCAGCGGCCGCAATAATCGTCTCTTTGCTGTCCGGTATAATCATATCGTTGATACCAAACGAGACCGATGCACGGGTGGAATAGTTAAACCCGGTATACATGAGCTGATCCGCAAAAATGACCGTCTCTTTAAGCCCAACTTCGCGATAACAGGCATTAATAACACCAGAGATTACTTTTTTAGTCATCGTTTGATTCACGGTGTCTACCGATAAACCGGCGGGCAGCAATTCCATTAATATGGAACGACCAACCGTGGTATCGATGACACGACGATTCTCTGTCACTTCACCGTCTTCACCCACTATGCGATCGAATACACGCACCTTAACCTTGGCGTGCAAATCGGCGACGCCTAGCTGGTAGGCTTTTTCCGCCTCTCTAACATCGGCGAACATCATGCCTTCACCCTTGGCGTTTATACGATCTCGACTCATATAATAAAGACCCAGTACGACATCCTGCGAGGGAACAATTATCGGCTCGCCATTGGCGGGTGACAATATATTATTACTGGACATCATTAAGGCTCGCGTTTCAAGCTGCGCCTCTATGGAGAGAGGTACATGCACGGCCATTTGATCACCGTCAAAATCCGCATTAAAGGCGGTACAGACCAGAGGATGTAGCTGAATGGCCTTACCCTCAATTAAAACTGGCTCAAATGCTTGTATACCCAACCTGTGCAATGTAGGCGCTCGGTTTAACATAATCGGGTGCTCACGAATGACTTCGGCCAAAATATCCCAGACCTCAGAGCCTTCACGCTCAACCATTTTTTTGGCGGCCTTAATTGTGGTTGCTAGACCGCGTAATTCTAATTTACTAAAGATGAAGGGTTTGAACAATTCCAAGCCCATCTTTTTAGGTAAGCCACATTGGTGCAATTTTAGGGTCGGACCGACTACGATGACGGAACGCCCAGAATAATCCACACGTTTGCCCAGTAAATTCTGGCGAAAGCGGCCCTGCTTACCCTTGATCATATCCGCCAGTGATTTCAGTGGACGTTTATTCGAACCCGTAATGGCTCGACCACGCCTACCGTTATCCAACAGGGCGTCTACCGATTCCTGCAACATACGTTTTTCGTTACGTACAATGATATCCGGCGCATTGAGCTCTAACAGACGCCGAAGACGGTTATTACGGTTGATGGCGCGTCGGTATAGATCGTTTAAATCTGAGGTCGCAAATCGCCCGCCATCTAGCGGCACCAACGGTCTTAGCTCGGGCGGTAATACCGGCAATACGTTTAAGATCATCCACTGTGGTTTATTACCCGACTCGACGAAGGCCTCTATTAGCTTCAGGCGCTTGGTCAATTTTTTGTATTTGGTCTCAGACTTAGTCTCCGAGATGTCTTGACGAATCTGCTCGATTTCTTCTTGCATATTAATAGAACGCAACAAGTCGAATACACTCTCCGCCCCCATGCGTGCATCAAATTCGTCACCATACTCTTCGATGGCATCCAAATACTGCTCATCGGTCATTAATTGGCCGCGTTCTAACTGCGTCATGCCCGGATCGACCACTACAAAAGCCTCAAAGTACAGCACACGCTCAATATCTCGCAAGGTCATGTCTAACAACAGACCGATTCGCGAAGGTAATGATTTCAGGAACCAAATATGCGCCACTGGACTCGCTAATTCGATATGCCCCATGCGTTCGCGGCGAACCTTCGCTAAGGTAACCTCTACTCCACATTTTTCACAGATCACACCACGATGTTTTAGGCGTTTATACTTGCCACACAGGCACTCGTAGTCCTTGATAGGACCAAATATTTTGGCACAAAATAGACCGTCACGTTCTGGCTTAAAGGTACGATAATTAATGGTCTCTGGTTTTTTGACTTCCCCATATGACCAGGAACGAATTTTCTCGGGCGATGCCAAGCCGATACGAATTGAATCGAAATCTTCGATTTGGCCTTGGTTTTTTAAGATCTTAAGTAAGTCTTTCATTGGATCTCCTACAGTTAGGCTTCAGCCAACGCTACTGGTCTAATTCGATATCGATCCCTAAAGATCGTATCTCTTTAATAAGCACATTAAATGACTCTGGCATTCCCGCTTCCATACGATGGTCACCGTCAACGATGTGTTTATACATCTTGGTACGACCATTGACGTCATCGGATTTCACAGTCAACATCTCTTGCAAGGTATAGGCTGCGCCATAGGCCTCCAGCGCCCACACTTCCATTTCTCCGAAACGCTGACCACCAAACTGAGCCTTGCCGCCCAAGGGCTGTTGCGTCACTAGGCTATACGGGCCCGTCGATCTCGCATGCATTTTATCATCGACCAAATGATTCAGTTTTAGCATATACATATAACCCACGGTCACTGGACGTTCAAAGGTATTACCCGTACGCCCATCATAGAGGGTGGTTTGTCCCGTTATCGGCAGGTCTGCCAGGACCAACATACGACGTATCTCGGTCTCTGATACGCCATCGAATACGGGTGTACCCATGGGCACACCCTTGATCAGATTTTGACACAATTCAACGATTTCTTTGTCGCTCATCGAATCAAGGTCTACCTTCACGCCTTCACCGTCGTTGTAGATTCGGTGCAGAAACTTGCGTAGTTCAATGACCGACTGCTGCGCCTTTAACATCGCGTTGATTTTGTGACCTAGACCCTTGGCCGCCCACCCTAAATGTGTCTCCAGTACTTGCCCAATATTCATTCGAGACGGAACGCCCAGTGGATTCAGCACGATATCGATCGGCGAACCATCTTTGGTATGCGGCATATCTTCGACGGGTACGATGCTGGATATAACGCCTTTGTTACCATGACGTCCCGCCATCTTGTCACCCGGCTGTATGCGACGTTTTACCGCCAAATACACCTTCACCATCTTAAGGACACCCGGGGCCAATTCGTCGCCCGAAGTCAGTTTTTCGCGTTGATCTTCATAATAGGCGTCTAAATCTGCTTTCTGATCTTCCAACTGTTTGGCTAGGCCTTCCAATTGTGTCGTTGCAGCGTCGCTACGCACACGAATCTCAAACCATTGCTCCTGTGGTATCTCTGCTAAGTACTCTGCATCGATTTTGCTGCCTTTCCTGAGGCCATTCGGCCCACCTTCCGCAACGGTGTCTAATAGTATTTTTTCTACCCGTTCATAGATATCGAGAGACACGATGCGAAATTGATCACGTATATCCTTTTTCACGCTCGCGAGAGAGGTCTCCTGAATGTGCAAGGCGCGTGCGTCTTTTTCAACACCATCACGGGTAAATACGCGTACATCGATAACAATTCCATCCATTCCCGAGGGTACTCGCAACGAGGTATCTTTTACGTCAGAGGCCTTTTCACCAAATATGGCCCGTAACAGCTTTTCTTCTGGGGTGAGCTGCGTTTCACCCTTTGGTGTCACCTTACCGACCAGTATGTCTCCCGGTCTTACTTCTGCACCCACATAAACGATACCGGATTCATCGAGTTTTGAGAGGGCACTTTCACCGACGTTCGGAATATCACTGGTGACCTCTTCAGGCCCAAGTTTAGTATCTCGTGCCATGCACGTCAGCTCTTCGATATGGATAGTGGTAAATCGATCTTCTTTTACTACCCGTTCCGATATTAATATCGAATCTTCAAAGTTGTAACCATTCCACGGCATAAAGGCCACTAACATATTTTGCCCCAGGGCCAATTCACCTAAGTCGGTACTCGGCCCATCCGCGAGCACATCGCCCTTCTCCACGACATCACCGGGTCTGACTAACGGCCGTTGATTGATACAGGTATTTTGGTTAGAGCGGGTATACTTTGTGAGGTTATAGATATCGACACCCGACAAACCTGTTACACTGGCTTCATCGTCATGCACACGCACAACGATTCGACCTGCGTCGACTGAATCCACTTTTCCGCCACGTCGCGCTATCACGGTAACACCCGAATCGATCGCAACCGCTCGCTCGATACCGGTCCCCACCAAAGGTTTTTCAGCGATCAAGGTCGGTACCGCTTGACGTTGCATATTCGATCCCATCAGGGCGCGGTTGGCATCATCATGCTCCAAGAATGGGATCAATGCCGCAGCCACGGAGACAATTTGTCGTGGCGAGACGTCCATATACTGCACCTTATCGGCACCTGACATGGTAAATTCATTCTGATGTCGTACCGAGACCAAGGTATCGGTCAATTTACCTTTATCATCCACGGTCGCACTGGCCTGGGCGATCACGAACTGTCCTTCTTCAATGGCCGAGAGATAATGTATATCTTTTGTTACCTTACCCTTTATAACCTGACGGTACGGTGTCTCCAGAAAACCATACTCATTAGTGCGCGCGTAGACCGCCAAAGAGTTGATTAAGCCGATATTCGGCCCCTCAGGTGTCTCAATCGGACATACACGTCCATAATGTGTTGGGTGTACATCACGCACTTCAAAACCGGCGCGTTCACGGGTCAAACCACCCGGCCCTAATGCCGATACCCTTCGCTTATGGGTGATTTCTGACAGAGGATTATTTTGATCCATAAATTGGGATAATTGACTGGAACCAAAAAACTCCTTGATTGCCGCCGAAACGGGCTTGGCGTTGATCAATTCCTGCGGCATCAAGCCTTCACTTTCCGCAATACTCAAACGCTCCTTCACGGCGCGTTCTACGCGTACTAGGCCCACACGAAATTGGTTTTCTGCCATCTCGCCAACCGAGCGCACACGACGATTACCCAAGTGATCGATATCATCCACCACCCCTTCGCCATTGCGGATATTGACTAACATCCTCAGCACATCAACGATGTCATCCTTAGAAAGAATCCCCTCGCCCTCGTCGCCAATATTTCTACCGAGTCTGCGATTAAATTTCATACGACCTACCGCTGATAGATCATATCGGTCTGGATTAAAAAATAAATTTTCGAACAAGGCATTTGCGGCATCTTTAGTCGGCGGTTCGCCGGGTCGCATCATGCGATAGATCTCCACCTGTGCCTCTAATACTGTACTACTCGAATCCAGGCGTAAGGTATCGGAAATAAATGGGCCTTTATTTAGGTCGTTGGTATAAAGCGTGGATAAATTCTTTACACCTGCCTCTACAATTTTCTCAAGTAATTCCTCGGTAATTTCCTCATTGGCATTAGCAACGATTTCGCCTGATTCCTTATCGATAATATCTTCTGCGATTGCCCGTCCATGCAGATATTCCAAGGGTACAGCGATGGACTTGACCGAGGCTTTTTCTAATTCGCGTATATGCTTCGCGGTAATTCTTCGTCCGGCCTCAATCAAAACCTTAGACTTTACCTTGACATCAAAGTCAACCGTATCGCCTCGCAAACGATCTGGAATAAGCGTCAACTTTGCCCCGTCGGCATTTAGTCCACTATAGGTATCTACGCCAAAAAACATTTTCAAAATTTCGTTATTATTCAACCCCAGCGCATGCAGTAAGACCGTGGCCGGTAATTTCCGCCGCCTATCGATACGTACGAACACACAATCTTTGGGATCAAACTCAAAATCTAACCATGAACCACGATAGGGTATAACTTGTGCGTGATATAACAACTTGCCTGATGAATGTGTCTTACCTTTATCATGATCAAAAAATACGCCGGGAGAACGATGCAATTGAGATACAATAACACGCTCGGTACCATTAATAACAAAGGTGCCCGTATCGGTCATCAGAGGCATTTCGCCCATGTAAATTTCTTGTTCTTTTATGTCTTTGATCGGCTTCGGGGTTGCTTTAGAATCTTTATTATAGATAACCAATCGTGCGGTAACACGCAAGGGCGCCGCATAGGTCAATCCACGTAACTGGCATTCCTTAACATTAAAGGTTGGAGTCCCCAATCGATAATCCACGTACTCCAAAGCTGCACTACCTGAATAACTGACAATAGGGAAAACGCTTTTTAATGCTGCATGTAAACCCCGCTCAGCCCGAGTCTCCAACGTCTTGTCGGCTTGCAATAATTTTTTGTAGGACTCGATCTGAATCGCCAACAAAAATGGCACTTCCATGACACTCGGAAATTTCCCGAAGTCCTTACGAATACGTTTCTTTTCTGTGAAGGAATAACCCATGTGTGTTCCTCTATTTCGATAGTGCGCAGTGAACAACTCAAACCCTGAAAAAACTCAGTTCTTTTTAGTAATCAATTCAAGGTAACGGTTTAATCCATACCTTGAAATCTACAAACCCTTGCGGTCACAATATTGAGCAAGTTAATATTTTAATAAAACAATTTGTGCAATAATTTGTAAAATAAGCAGAAAAATCATGCTAAGCTAGTCTCATTACCTACCAGTAGACATCAGCGTTAAGCACCACATTAGCCTGCTACACAAGAACGCGAAAAAGGCCGGCAGCTATAGCTACCAGCCTAATAACGTTATAATTGTATATTTTAGTCTAATCAATCAAGCCAATGCATAGGATAACAATACGTTCCTTTTTCAAGGCCATTAACATCCAACGGGTTTGTCTACTTAATGTCGACTGATGCGCCGGCTTCTTCCAACACTTTCTTTAAATCATCAGCTTCAGCCTTAGGTATCGCTTCTTTTACAGGTATTGGTGCGCTTTCAACCAATGTTTTAGCTTCCTTCAACCCTAGACCGGTAGCACTGCGAACCGCCTTAATAACGGCAACCTTGTTTTCGCCAAAACTTGTCAAGACGACATTAAACTCTGTCTGCTCTTCAGCAGCGACAGCTTCTGCAGCAGGTGCCGCTACGGCTACTGCCGCTGCAGCTGAAACACCAAACTTTTCTTCCATTGCTTCAACTAAGTCAACCACTTCCATAACGGTCATGCCTGAGATAGTTTCTAAAATCTCGTCTTTTGATACAGCCATTTCATTCTCCTGTGTGTACCTAACTTTTAAATAGTTTCGTAGGGTATATACCCGTGCTGTTATTCCGCTTCTTTTTGATCGCGAACTGCCGCTATCGTGCGTACAAGTTTTGCATGCGGTTCCGCTAATGTGCGTGCGAGCTTAGTCACTGGCGCGATCATTACCGACATCAACATGCTAATCGCTTGATCCTTCGTCGGCATATTTGCCAACCGCTTGATGTCCTCTGGCGCCAACAGCTTGCCGCCGATGGATACGAGCTTAACAACCAGTTTACTATTCTCTTTTGAGAATTTATCAACGACTCTGGCAGCAGCCCCCGGGTCTTCTTGCGAAAAAGCCAATATGAGAGGACCGGTCATCGAATCAGTCATGCACTCAAATTCTGTACCTTTAAAGGCACGTCGAGCCAAAGAGTTTTTAACCACTCGCATGTAGACAGATTCTGCACGTGCCTGGACACGCAACGCTGTCATTGCATCGACACCAAGACCAATGTACTCAGCAGCAATAGCTGAATGTGCATGGGTAGCGACCTCTGCGACTTCCGCGACGACAGCCTTTTTTTGCTCAAGACTAAGTGCCACGATTTATTACCTCCAATAGTTTCATTTAAGTAGCCACACCCCATGGTGCAACTTATTATTACGGCGAGCCTTAACATGTCGACTATTGTTGCTATCATTTAACGAAAACAACACTTTTGTTAGGTTACACCGTCTACGTAGGCAAAACTGCCATTAAGCGCTAAACGCACCTACGGTCTTTGACGTATACTGATTCACATCAGTAATACAAAGCCTGCGGACCCTAACTAGATAGTTTTTAAACATCTAGTCTTGTATTCGAATCGAATACGATCGGGTCCTATATTTGATATCGAGTAAATAATATTACGTAATTTATGCATCCACGGCATCGGCGGACTTTGCATTCAACGTCGACTGATCAACAATGATTCCGGGCCCCATGGTCGATGATACTGTCACTTTTTTAATGTAAGCGCCCTTGGCCGCAGTGGGTTTAATTTTATTCAAATCCAGTAGCAACGCCTCTAAATTTTCTTGTAAGGCATTAACGGCAAAATCTACTTTTCCGATGCCGCAGTGAATAATTCCTGCTTTATCTGTGCGATAGCGAACTTGACCGGCCTTGGCATTTTTCACGGCATTTGCAACATCAGGCGTCACGGTGCCAACTTTTGGATTTGGCATTAAACCACGCGGCCCCAAAATTTGACCCAGCTGACCCACGACGCGCATCGCATCGGGTGACGCCACGACGACATCAAAGTCCATATTGCCTTTCTTGATCTCGTCGGCGAGGTCATCAAAACCGACAATATCCGCACCCGCTTCTTTAGCGGCGTCGGCATTCGCACCTTGGGCAAATACGGCAACCCGTACCGTCTTTCCTGTGCCATGCGGTAATACCGTAGAACCACGCACATTTTGGTCTGACTTGCGCGGGTCGACACCTAGATTGATGCTAACGTCAATTGACTGAACGAACTTGGTTGCAGGCAGGCTGGCCAAGAGTGACAAGGCTTCTTGAATCGCATAGGCCTTACCGGGTTCGAGTTTTTCTTTATAGGCCTTGGCCCGTTTTGATAACTTGGCCATAATCACACCACCCCTTCTGTATCGATACCCATACTACGAGCACTGCCCGCGATGGTACGTACTGCGGCATCCATATCCGCTGCGGTCAAATCTGGCTCCTTGGTTCTAGCAATTTCTTCTAATTGCTCGCGTCCAATTTTTCCGACCTTGTCACTATTGGGCACACTTGAACCTTTTGGTATACCAATGGCCTTCTTTAGTAATACCGAAGCGGGCGGCGTCTTGGTAACAAAGGTAAAACTGCGATCACCATAGACGGTGATTACCACAGGTATCGGCATGCCTTGCTCAACACTGCTAGTTTGAGCATTAAATGCCTTGCAAAATTCCATGATATTGACGCCATGCTGTCCTAAAGCAGGACCTACTGGCGGACTAGGATTGGCCTGACCCGCAGGCACTTGAAGCTTGATATAGGCCTCGACTTTCTTTGCCATGATAATGACTCCTCATATGGGTGCAAACGCCTCAAGCACATAGCCGCAGGCTCCCCTAAAAAAAATTCGCGCCCTAATATTTCGAGCACCTTTAACCTAAGTTTTTAACCTTTTTCCTTTAACCTTTTTCCTATCTTCTAACCTTTCTCGACCTGGGCAAACTCAAGTTCAACCGGCGTCGAACGACCAAAAATCAATACTGATACACGCATACGACTCTTATCATAGTCCACTTCTTCAACCACGCCATTAAAATCGTTAAACGGGCCATTTACGATCCTGACCATCTCTCCGGGTTCAAATAGCACCTTAGGCTGTGGTTTTTCTACACCTTCCTGAACACGTTGCAGGATATTATTGGCTTCTTTTTCCGAAATGGGTGTGGGACGGTCACCCGTACCCCCGATAAAACCCAAGACTTTTGGTGCCTCCTTGACTAAATGCCAAGAGTCATCATTCATTTCCATATTGACTAGCACATATCCCGGAAAAAATTTTCTCTCGCTCCTGCGCTTACTTCCCTCTCGCATCTCGACGACTTCCTCAGTCGGCACTAGAATTTCACCGAAGAATTCATCCATTTCCTTGCGAGAAATACGCTCTAATAGTGATTTTTTCACTTGCTGCTCAAAACCAGAATAGGCATGCACCACATACCATCGCTTTGACATTTATTATTGCCCTCTTAGCCGGTCAAATACCGGACAGCCCAAGCCAAAAACATATCCAGTAGCCATAAAGCTATACCCATAATAATAACTGCCACAATAACAAACATTGTGGTCTTTATCGTTTCTTGCCGGGTTGGCCATACAACTTTACGTATTTCAGTCCTTGCATCACGTACGAATGCAAATGCCACCTTGCCCGGCTCAGATTGAACCGCCAAGCCCAGTGATATGCCTAACGCCACTAGTAAACCAATGACCCTAAACAGTAGTGACTGTTCTGGATACATGTAAAATGCTGCAATTCCCAAAACTAAAGGGATAAATGCGCCTGTTAATTTAACCTTTTCCAAATCGAACCTCTTTTCCTGCACTGTATTTTAGCTGCGACAGGCCGATACAATTAAAATCTGTACCCTGGTCAATTGCTAAGTCTATACGCAAATTAAATTACTCGTTTTTTAACACAGATATCTTAACACTACTTTTTCACATCGCTAAATAAGCTTGTCTTTCCAAAGTAATTTACCAGTGCCTGCCATTTAGTGGTTGGCAGGCCAGGAGGGAATCGAACCCCCAACCTGCGGTTTTGGAGACCGCT
>JBGMRO010000046.1:0-12780 GCA_048061555.1 Thiohalomonadales bacterium
CGAGAAAGCCAAGATCATTATGTTTACACGCATCAATTTCGAACGTATGTTGGACGAACAACCGGCCATCGGTGCAAAGATTATGCGAAAAATCGCCAGACTAATGAGTCTTCGTTTACGTCAAACTACTGGGATCTTATTAGACCATCTGAGTTAGTGCCGGTCCACAAACGGTCTATTTCTCCAATATCTTCGTTTGTGGACGGGCACTAGGCACTAATTAGTCTCGGTCCAGACTCTCTCCCATTTTTATCAAAAAATCGCCATCATAGAATATTCCCGCTCAACTCTCGACCCAATGGTAATTTTCACCTAGTATAGCCCTCTTTGTTTGTTGCAAGGATGTCTGATGCTCAAGTCTGAGATTAAAAAAGTCGTGCTGGCCTATTCTGGAGGTCTAGATACCTCGATTATTTTGAAGTGGTTGCAGGACGTTTATCAATGCGAGGTCGTGACATTTACTGCCGATATCGGCCAAGGTGAAGAAGTCGAACCGGCCCGGGCCAAGGCCAAGGCGGCTGGTGTCAGCGAGATCTATGTCGATGATCTGCGTGAAGAATTTGCGCAAGACTTTGTCTTTCCGATGTTCCGCGCCAATGCGATCTATGAGGGCGAATATCTACTCGGTACCTCGATTGCGCGACCACTGATTTCCAAACGCCAAGTCGAGATTGCAATAGAGACCGGCGCCGATGCGGTATCGCATGGTGCCACCGGCAAGGGCAACGATCAGGTACGCTTTGAACTCGGTTATTACGCCTTAAAACCCGATATCCATGTGATCGCCCCTTGGCGTGAATGGGATCTGAATTCTCGCAAGAAATTGTTGGCCTATGCAGAGCAGCACGGTATCCAGATCGAGCAAAAGCGGGGTAAAAAATCACCCTATTCGATGGATGCCAATTTGCTGCACATCTCATATGAAGGCGACATCCTAGAGGATACCTGGGCAGAACCTGAAGACGCCATGTGGCGATGGACGGTGTCTCCACAACAGGCACCCGATGAGGCGACGGTATTGGAGCTTGATTTTAAACAAGGTGACATAGTCGCGATCAATGGGCATAACATGACACCCGCAGTGCTTATGCAGCGCTTGAATACTATTGCCGGTGAAAATGGTATCGGCAGAGCCGATATCGTGGAAAATCGTTATGTGGGAATGAAATCCCGAGGCTGTTATGAAACACCGGCGGGAACGGTGATGTTAAAGGCCCATCGTGCCATAGAATCCATCACACTCGACCGGGAGGCCGCACATTTAAAAGATGAAATCATGCCGCGTTATGCTCAGCTGATATACAACGGCTTTTGGTGGAGTCCGGAGCGCAAGATGTTGCAGGCGCTCATTGATGCCTCGCAAACACACGTCAATGGTCGTGTGAGATTGCAGTTATATAAAGGCAATGTGACCATATTGGGTCGTGAATCCAGTACGGATAGCCTGTTTGATACTGAAATCGCCACCTTTGAAGACGACGCGGGAGCCTATAATCAGCAGGACGCAGAAGGATTTATCAAACTCAATGCGTTACGGCTCAAGTTAGCTGCAAAAAGGCAATCTTTAAAGTACTGACCTAAAAATTAGTGTCCTTTTACAAACGAGGATATTTCTTCAAGATTGTTGTTCTAATGCATCTATCATCCATGCATTCGGGGCAAAAGGCCATCTGTGGTCGGACAGAAAGGACTCTGGGTATCTGATGTGAATAACCTCTTAAATATCGTTCAAGGAATCAGTAAACAGCAAATTGAGTCGATCACCACACAGGGTGACGAGGGGGCGTTTGCGCTTGATAATAGCGGCGTCTTCTTGTCCATGAATAAAACCGCAGAAAAAATATTGGGATGGACTGGGCACGAGCTCCAAAATAAGAATTTTTTTAGCACGCTTAAGTTTAAGTTAGATACCATTGCCGCTATTGGTACGACCCGTTGTGAGGCCTTGCAGAGTGTTGGTTGTTCGCACCTGCAAAAGGGCGGATCACTAACCTGCAAAGATACTACCGTCTTAGGTATTTTATTTATCACTATCCCAATTTATGATCGCGGTAAAGTGATGGGAAAGGTGTTCATTTTTAGTGCCTCTGATTCTAGATCGATAACGAGTCAAACTGGAATTCATAAACAAATAATCGATAATTGTAGTGGATTATTAATAAAGCTGGATCTCCGGGGTGATATCATATTTGTTAACGAGTATGCACGCTCAAATTTTGGTGTGGATATTAAAAGGCTGTTACCAGCCAATACCAAAACGTTGCTAAAGGAAGATCCGGAAAAACTTCTAAATCCGACCACATGTGTGAATCGATGTAAAAATGTGAAGGGAGAAATACGGCGTATGGCATGGTCAACCCATGCGATTCTTGCGCCTGGAGGAGAACTCACAGGCCTAGTTTGTATTGGCAACGACATCAGCGAAATAGACCAGCAGCGGTTAGCAGGTATGCCAGAATACGAGCTAGTACAAAGTGTATTTCAGACCATGCAAGAAGCGGTATTAACGACGGATCAGCAAGGCCTAGTGAGCTATCTTAATCCGGTTGCAGAACGATTGACCGGCTGGTGTACTGAAGACGCACGGGGTTTGATGTTGGCCGATGTATTTAATGTCGTCGATTGCCTGACACGCAAACCCATGGTGCCGCCGCTATTGGTAGCGAACGCAAATCTTTTAAATAAACAGCCGATAAGCGCCATATTGTTACGCTCAGACCAAAGTGATTTTTCCATCGAGGCCAATATTAATCAAGTGCTCGATGCTGCGTCCGCACCGTTAGGTTTGGTTATTGTTTTCAGACAATTGACTGAATCCTCGTCCGAGCAGGCCTGGAAAAGTTTCATCGACAAACGCGATGCGCTGACGGGGTTAATGGCCAGTGCAGAATTTGAATTACAGGTCATAAAGGCCTTGGCAAGTGCCCGCAACAAGGGTCGGCAACACGCGCTTTGTATTATTAATGTAGATTCCTTTTCCAAACATAAACGAGTATACGGTGAACAGTCGGGCGAGCAGTTATTAAAGCAGATTGCTATGATACTCGGTAATAATGTCGCACTTGGCGCGGACCTTGCCAGAATAGGTGAAGACGAATTTGGACTTTTATTGAATAATTGCTCATTGCAGAACGCCCGCAAGTCAACTCAAGAAATTTGTCGTTGTGTGGCAGATTTCGATTTCGAAAACTTTGGTTTTACTGGTTCGGATAACGCGAGTTCCGATTGTGCTGACTCTGTTGCAGATAAGCAAGCAACATCGGTCAAAATCAGTATCAGTATAGGGGTGATTCCGCTGACCATAGGTGGTGGAGGATTGGCTGAGGCAATGTGTATAGTCGATACCGCCTGCTTTGTCGCAAAAACTCGTGGTAGAAATCGAGTACAAGAATACAATTTACTAGATTTGCCTGTCTCCGAGCGCCGTAGCGAATTAATCTGGATACAAAAAATACGTAGCGCATTGCGAGATAATCGCTTCCGTTTGTATACGCAACGCATTGTCCCTGTTGAATCGAAGGCAACCGATCGCCCTCACTATGAAGTCTTGTTACGCATGCAAGACGACGCTGGTGATACTATTCGGCCAGGTGCATTTTTACCTTCTGCAGTTCGTTTTCATCTAATGCCTGCGATAGACCGTTGGGTTGTGCAGCAGACATTAGGAATCTTAGATGACGAATTTAAGAAAAATAAAGTTGTTGGTATGTATTCGATTAACCTGTCGGCGCAGTCTCTAGAAGATGAAAATTTCCTGAGTTTCGTGATCGATGCCTTTGACAAAATGCAATTTCCGGCCGAAAATATCTGCTTTGAGATTACCGAGTCCAGCGCAATTTCTAATCTTATGCGAGCCACACGATTTATGTCTATCGTGCGTGGCATGGGCTGTCGTTTTTCCCTGGATGATTTTGGTCGTGGTTTTTCGTCCTACGCCTACCTGAAAAATTTGCCATTAGATTTTTTAAAAATCGACGGCAGTTTTATTCGCGGTCTATCCAATGACCCGATGAATCTGGCCATGGTAGAATCGATCAATCAAATTGGTCACATCCTGGGTGTGCAAACCATCGCGGAATTTGTCGAAAGCGAACAGTGTTATGAAATGCTCGCACGTATCGGGGTTGATCATGTGCAAG
This sequence comes from Thiohalomonadales bacterium, assembly GCA_048061555.1. Classification (GTDB taxonomy): domain Bacteria; phylum Pseudomonadota; class Gammaproteobacteria; order SZUA-152; family SZUA-152; genus JBGMRO01. The sequence continues at coordinate 4,140 of JBGMRO010000046.1, forward strand.
GTTACTACATGGGTAAACCCGAGCCCATGCAAACTAAGCTTACTTTCGTGAAAGAATTACAGGTGGTGGATTGAGAGCGGTGCCTTTTTTGGCACTCTATCTAACAATATTATCCCCGCGAGCGGCCATGCAAAGATGCTAACTTCGCGGCCCTAACTCCCCCATAAAAAGAAATTATAAGCCCGCAATCGAACAACTATTATACAGGGCGAATATTTTCGTACTTTAATTTTCTATCGTGATTAAATGTGGTACAATAGTCGCCGTTAAATTCCATTTTTCTGCATTCCAACTTTTCTAGACGAAAATCTATTGTGAACTCTGATCAGTGAATAAGGGCGGCGAACAATACTAAAAGGGAATTATTTTATGTTACCGGGTCTTCCATCGCAGTATCAATCATACGTTTTTTTTCGAAATAAATTAATCATCAATGATTTACTCCATAATCATTTTAAAATGATTATCTATGCACTATTCACATTCGTCATGTTAATTCTCACCGCGTGTTCGAGTGAAGAATACACAGCAAATAAGGGGCAGCCGATCGGTGACGCGGCCTTTGCGATGCCCAATGTGCTACAGGCCGCTGCATTGCCTAGCATTTGTTCCGGCACATTGGAGGCGTATTTAACAATTGAACAGATACCACCAAGTGACGAGACACCACCGCGGATTCCGATGACTATTAGGGCGCAGGACGGTAAAGCAGTCTATCGGATTACAGAAAAACCTTTGGGTGAACACACATTTCAGATTGATTTCGAATGTCGCACGACACAGGTCGTATTGTTAGCCAGTGCCCGCAAGGCAGTGAATATTATCGATGGTCCAAACGTTATTTCATTTTTAAACGCTGATTATTTTCCACTGCCCGATACCGACGGTGATACTGTAAGCAACCTTAATGAGCTGATATTGGGTACCGACCCGTTTACCACCCCTGCTATTCTGGATAGCACGCGACCCACCGCACCGACTCAATTAGAAGCCAGCAGTATTACGATCAATAGTATTAACTTGACCTGGAACGCCGCCACCGGCGCAGAGAGCGGCGTGGTGAGCTATAAAATTTATCGAAATAATAATTTTATTGTCGATGTTATTAACCCGCCGTACCTTGATGATGATTTGTCAGCGGGTACACTATATATTTATTCTGTTGAGGCAATAAACGGTGCGGCATTGGTGAGTCAGCGGTCGGCTGATTTACAAGTTTCCACCGCCAGTACAATCGATATCTCACCACCCACTCAACCGGGTAAGCCAACGGCGTCCGATATAACGAGTCAAAGTTTAGAGTTGTCCTGGACTCCCTCCAGTGATGCAGAGAGTGGTGTCGGTGGTTACAAAATATATCGAGATAATGAAGTCGTGGGGACCCCTTCTTTACCCTCTTTTACGGACAATGGATTAACAGGATCTACTTCCTACAGTTATCAGGTGGTCGCTGTTGATAGGGCGTTGAATGAAAGTCTTAAATCTGATGCTAGCGTATTTATTACGCAAGCGCCGACCGATACCTCGCCACCAAGCGCACCGGGTGATCCAAAAGCAAACAACATTACTACGCAAAGTATTGAACTTAGTTGGGGCCCAGCAATTGATTTAGAAAGTCCCATTGTGGAATACACGGTCTATCGCGACGACATCATCGTGGCGACCGTTGTCGATCCCCTTGTTTTTGTAGATGGCGATGTATTAGCGGCCACCGCTTACAGCTATCAAGTATCAGCGATGAATAGTGTGTCACTGCGAGGTCCGCGTTCTGCTGCAGTGACTATTACCACCCCAGCCGATTCAGACGCCACGCCACCCACTGCTCCTGATTCACTTGCCGCAAGTAATATCACCACACAAAGTATTGAGCTTAGTTGGAATGTGGCCGGTAATGCCAGCGGAAGTGTCAGTTATAATATCTATCGCCAGCGTGAGCCCGCAGCTGGGATTCCTGTCTTGGTGAACACCGTCGCTGCTCCACCTTATACCGATACAGGTTTAACGGATGCTACCGCCTATGCTTATCAAGTGTCAGCGGAGTCAACTATTAACGCCGTGGTAACTGAAAGTGCACTGTCTGTACCCGTGAGTTTTATTACGCAAATCGACAACACCCCGCCTGATCTTGTATCAACCACGACGGGCGCCGATGCAACGCTTGTTACGGTTGTATTCAGCGAAGCGATCGAGAAAATAAGTGCCACCACTATCAGCAATTATACCATTACCCCCAACATAACGATTGTTAATGCGAGTTTATCGAGTGATTTGATGGCCGTAAGTTTAACGACCGGCCCTTTAGTCGCTGGTATACAATATGATTTAGAGGTCAGTAATGTTACAGATATCGCGACTACGGCTAATACTATTGTAGTCAATAGCAATCAAGTCTTTAGTTATCTAATTTCGGCACCGTCTAGGGTCGGTTATCAATGGGATATTTTGGCACTGAATAATCCTGTATATTCCGATACGACTATATATGTCTATGATGCACTGCCATCTCAAGTTGTTGGCCTAACTACTCTTGTAACAATGAATACTGATAGAGTTATTGCCGCTACACCGTTTGTTAGCTTTACGGCTTCACAAGATGTTATTGTTTATGTCGCCTATGACATTAATAGCCCTATGCCAACCTGGCTCGGTACAAGCTGGGTCGATAGCGGATTAATTATTACGGTTGAAGATAATGTTGGCGCAAGTGATTTTAAACTTTACAAGAAATCATTTCTCGCAGGAACGGTAGCTCTGGATAATTCGGGTGATGCATTGTTAATGTACACCGTATTCGTGGCATCGGATCCAAGTGCCTCGATACTGAATATTAATTCCGTATCGAATCCGACACCACCAAGTCCTGCGCCTTCTAATAGTGTGGTGGAGAATGACTCGGTTGGATCGGACACTGGGTCACTTATAATCTTTGGGGTTCCCTGATGTACTACCGCCATTTTTTCCATAGACAAAACCATCAGTGATTTCTAACTCTTATTAATTAGCAAATATACCGACGAGTTTTTCTCCTTATTTGCAGGTCTATGCTCGGTTTAACATAGAGGCCAGGAACGGTTGCGTGGGCTGTGTGGGCACACGCTACGTGTTTTCGCTCGGCTTTATCGCCAGCCCCATAAGTCTGTTCAGAATGGGTAGGTTACGCCCACGGAATATAAAAATACCTCCCCCTGATCAATCGTGGTCACTTCCAATTCCAACATGATAGGGAGGTTGTTCGTATGATAAACAATTCCAAAGCCCAAGCCACCTGTACCGCTGGTGCTCTTTGAGACAATGTCGTCGCTTAAATTATCGCCACTAATCGCAGTGCGGGAATAAGCCAAACCTAACTTTAATTTTAGATAATATTCTGGCCGTATCATATAGCGGTACGCGCTATAAATGGCCAGGGTGGACATCGCATAGTTTCTCGGCGTACCATTGCTATCATAATTTCCGCCACCCACGGGCAGGTTAAGCTCAGCTTCAACATAGTATGAAAAACTGACTCGCATTCCGAGTGTCACCCCAATAATTTGCTGATTATCCGCTGTATTATCACGAATGGACATAAGGCCTAATCTGCTTAGGTGATAAGGAGGGTTTTCTATAGCGTCAACGATACTGGTTGTCATCAACGCCACAATTATTCCAGTCAGTATTTTGTAAATTATGGTAATCTTCAATCGTAAATCCAAGTCAAGATAGGTGGATAAACTTCCGCCATTTATACACCAGTTTTTCCATTTTAGTCGGAATAGAAAAGCTTAATTTTTCGATTTGATCGCTTCCGTGGTTCTACTAACGGTTTTGTTCGTTGCATTGTGTTGATTTAGAGACTCTATCTTGCCTATAATGCGAATGTCAACAAAAAAGTAATTGGGTAGTAATATAGATACGGATTATAAACATAACTATGTATGATGTGAATAGTAAAAAAATTGGTGGAGAGTCAGCGCTTCTAAAATGTAATGGACATGTCGTATACGCTCAGCGAGTTTCGTTTACAGATCGAGGAAATTTCACGATGTTAAGGAGTAGTATCATTAGTTGGGTTGTAGAATGTTGTTTTGTGACCGCAATTAGCCTAAGCTTGGTATCGTGTGGAGAATCCTCTGTTACGAAAGCGTTTGAAAAAGAAAGGAACACAATAATCATAAGCGGCAGCTTTGATGTGGTTATGGAATTACCTATACGCTTAACAGCCAGTGGTGGAACAGGTTCTTTTACGTGGTTGGTCAACGATGAAAACAAGGCAACGATTACTAACGAGGGTGAATTTACCGGGTTGCAGTCAGGTAAGGTCGAGGTGTCAGCTAAAGATACAAAGGGCAATATTGGTAATGCCATTATTGTCATTAGCGATGTACAATCCTTATCGATAAACTCCATTTCTAGTTCCGTGATATCCGGTGGTTCATTGATTTATTCCGTTAAAGCGACACTTCCAAATGAAACAACAACCGACATAACGCGCCAAGTAATTTGGTCCACTGATCAGCCTGAAAATATTAGCTTTCCGGATCCAGAAGGTATGGTTAAATCTAAACCTGGGTTTGTGGGGAGCTCGATTATAACCGCCACGTTCGCGGGAAAATCCGTCGCCACCACTCTTAGCGTTAACACTCCATTAATTTTAGTCGCCGGGGCAGGTGGTGCTATGTCAGTGTCTCTAGGTTCAACATTAGAAATGGTAGCAACCGGATATCGATACGGAAACTATAATTGGTCAGTAGGTGGTTCAAAAATTAGTAGCATCGACAGTACAGGTCTGTTACGCCTCTTGCCGACAGCGACAACATTGGACACCATAACATTAACCGCGAATGACGTCAGTAATCCAAATTTTTCTGGAACTACGACGATAACCATTACGCGGGGGTTCAACGTTAATATCGTCGCTGGATTGGTAGGTGGACAGCCGCGAAAAATCGCTATAACGGATAATTATGCCTATGTGGCAGCAAAAGATATTCTATCTGTTGTGGATATTTCCGATTTCGTCAATCTATCACAGGTAGCTTATATAGATACACCAGGAACAGTCAAGGATATAAATGTCAACGGTGACTATGCTTATTTGGCGGATGGTGGCAGTGGTTTGCGAATAGTCGATATCAGTGCGCGAGCCGCACCGAAAGAATTAGGGGTGTTGGATACGCCTGGTTATGCTCGTGGCGTCACCAGCTATGGTAATTATGCCTACGTAGCGGATGATCTCAATGGTTTGCGCATTATAGATGTTAGTGAGGCAAATGCACCGAAAGAAGTCGGAGTGTTTGATACTCAGGGTAACGCCTTTGACGTTGCCATCAGTGGTAATTACGCTTATGTAGCAGACTATGGAAGTGGATTGCGCATAATCGATATAAGCGTCGCAAACTCACCAAAAGAGGTCGGGGCAGTTGATACTCTGGGCAATGCTTATGCTGTCGCGATCTACGGTACCTACGCTTACGTGGCGGATGGTGGCGATGGTTTGAGAATAATCGATATCAGCGATCCCAGCGCTCCGAACGAGGTCGGGGCATTTGATTCTCCGGGAACTGCTCGTGATATTGTCATTAATGGTGGTACATACGCGAGCGGCGGTATGTACGCCTATTTGGCGGATAGTGACAGTGGTCTGCGCATAATTGATATCAGCAACTCAAGCGCACCGACTGAAGTTGGGGCGTTTGATACGCCGGGCGGCGCTACTGGCGTCGCTTTCCATGGAGCGTATGTTTATGTTGCGGATAATTTCGGTGGCCTACGCAGATACGATATCAGTAACGCGACGGCACCGAATGAGGTTAGCGTATTTGAATCACCGAGTTCCGCTCGTGACATCGCAATCAGCGGTATGTATGCTTATTTAGCGGATATGGATAGTGGTCTGAGCATAATCGATATCAGCGATACAAGTGCGCTGAAAGTGGTTGGGAGGTTCGATACGGCAGGTAGCGCATTTGGCGTCGCCATTAGTGGTTTTTACGCCTATGTGGCGGATTATATTGGTGGTCTGCGCATAATCGATATCAGTAATGCAAACGCCCCGAGAGAGGTTGGGGCGTTTGCTACACCAGGTCGGGCTCGGAGTGTTGCAATCAGAGATAACTACGCCTATGTCGCGGATGATAGCCTTGGTCTGCGTATAATCGAAATCAGCAATGTAGGTGCGCCAATTGAGGTTGGCGCGTTTAATACGTCGGGTACCACTTACGGCGTCGCGATACGTGGTACGTACGCCTATTTGGCAGATGGTGGCAGTGGTCTGCGCATAATCGATATTAGTGACGTAACCGCACCGAATGAAGTTGGGGCTTTCGATACGCCCGGTTTAGCTCGTGGTATCGCAATCAACGGTGCATACGCCTATGTGGCGGACGATGTAAGTGGTTTGCGCATAATCGATATCAGCGATGTAAGCACACCGCAAGAGGTAGGGGCATTTGTTACACCGGGTAATGCTTATGGCGTTGTTATCAGTGGTTCGTATGCCTATGTGGCGGATTATGACGGTGGTTTACGTATAATCGATATCAGCAACACTAACGCACCGAAAGAGGTTGGTGCGTTTGCGACACCGGGAAGTGCTAGAAGCGTTACCTTTAGCGGCAACTATGTTTATGTGGCTAACAATGGTGCCGGATTTGAAATATATGAATTTATTTTACCTTAAGCGGATAATTGAATAAGTGTATTAGGAAATACTTCCGCAATTCTAATTTTGCGTGATTAAGTTGTTTTTTTAAATGTTGGTCTTTTTGCAAGCGATGCTTAGCATCACCGCATAAGCAGTGGAGGAATATTATTTTATGGCGACAGGTAATGTCATGACGCAGATGGTCTTAGTCTTGGTAACCGCAGCTCGCAGTGAGGCCAGCATTGATCCGATTTTCTGCTTGATAGAAGTGGCGTGTAAAACGTTCGGTATCGACTAATGTTTTCTATCAATACTGGGCGGTTGCTATTGAGCGCATACCAGTCTTTCATCACCGTTCTTAGTAGCTGTTGCCAGGATATAGCTCGCCAGATTCTGGGTGCGTATCTAGGGCAAGATCAGGAAACGACTATTATAGATAGCTCATGGTAAGTTGGCTTGCCGGCAGCTATCATACCAACGAATCCATTCCACACGAGCTTTTATGCGCCAGGCTGCAGAAGAAAATTGCAAACACCCAAATGTGTTAGCTTATTCGGATGATGATTCGAACAAGTAGCGTATAGACGCATTATAGGGTGTCCGGTAACTCCTTTAGTCGCGGGTATACGATATGGATTTACGGATTTGCGCCCACGGCTAATACCATTGCAGTGGATAGCAGTCAAAGCTTTAGCTATCTAATCTCGACAACGTCTAGAGCTGGCTATCTATGGAATATTTCAGCCCTGGATGATTCTGTATATCACGACGAAACATTCATGGCTCAGTACAGTATGGCAGAATAGTGCATTATCGGTTACTATGGAAATAAATAATACGGCGACCAAAATATTTTCCGGCCAGACTTATACAACTGGGCAAGGGAAGGGGGGTGATCTTTATGTACAGCATATTTGTGGCACCGGACGTTAATGCGGCCACTCTACATGTCACAGTAAATACACCAACGAACCCGTTGCCAAGTACTTCAGATGGCATAGACGTATGGACAATGCCAGTGTCGTGTTGTCGCACTTAGTTTTTTTCTAAAGTGAATCTTATTAAATAAATTATACGGAAATAGATCATGAAAATATCGATATTAACAATCAACATCCTCAGCATGTTTTTTGCTATTGCGATGGCATCTAGTGTGGTTTATGCGGAAAGTTCATCAGCGAAATCTACCGAAAAAATCATCTCCGTTGTCACCCCGAATTCAGACGCGGTCGGGGCAAGACCTGGGGTAACCGTCACAGCAGAGATCGCCGAGAGTGTTGGTGTCATTAAGATTGTATTGTTTTATAGAGCAATGGGGGCCAGTGATTACCGTAGTAAAACGATGCACGCGGATAAAAATGGTGAATATCGTTACGTCATTGATCAGGAAGAACTTGACGCCACCGGACTAGAATATTATTTAGAAGTTTCTGATTTCTCTGGCAATACATTACTGCATGGTTATGCCAATTCGCCGCTGGCCGCAAATTTCGCTGATGGTTTGGGCAATAACGCCGTAGCTGTGAGAAACTACGGGGTGCACACTAGTCCGAATAATAATATTGTTAGCAGCCAAGGACAGAATCAATCACTCAAGGGCAATGAACCGCTATGGAAAAACAAATGGTTATGGATTGGAGTCGGTGTCTTGGCCGCAGCCGCTATAGCAAATAATAACAGCGGTGACGAACCGAATGCAGATCCAGGATATAGTCTTGTGGTAGAAGGCTCGCAGCCCGAAGCGGGTGGTCAGTAACAAAGTCTGGTCGTAACTACTCAGGCAGTTCATCTCGTTTCATCTCGTTCCCACGCTTCGCGTGGTAATGCATACAGCGGTATGGATTACCACGGAGGACCGTGGGAAAATCCCTCTAAATAAGAGTAGTAGTAACATGCTCGATGATTCTTATTATATAAACATGTAACAATAAATGTTACATGTTTATATTGACATATGTAACATTGATTGTTACATTATTAAAAGGCTGGCAATATGTCCATTTTTGAGGGGTCGTT